>CBINDH010000138.1:0-7057 GCA_966249365.1 uncultured Xylanimonas sp.
GACGTCGCGCCACCTCGACAACATTGGAGCACAGCGGCCCCGGCCCAGCCACAGGCGAGCGGCGATCCCCGGCCTCAGGCCGACGCGCGCGGCAGCAGCCACGCCCGTCCGGGCGCGAACTCGACCTCGACGAGCTCGCCCTCCGAGGGCATGGTGTCGACGTCGGGGTCCGACACGACGGCCAGCACCGTGCCGTGCTCGGTCTCGACCTCGTACTCGACGTGCTCGCCGTAGAAGACGGTGGCGAGGACGCGACCACGCCGGCCGCGCGGCTGGTCCTCCGCGACGGGTTCCGCCCCGCCGGCCGGGTGCACGCGAACCGCCTCGGGCCGCACGAGCAGCACCGCGTCCCGGCCCGCGAGCGCGTCGGGGTGGGCGGGCACGACGAGTTCCTCGCCGAGCACCTCGACGCGCGCGGAGTCCTGACCCTCCGCGCCGAGGACGCGGGCGTCGAGGAAGTTCGCACGGCCGATGAAGTCGGCGACGAAGACGGAGGCGGGGCGCCGGTAGATCACGTCCGGGGACGCGGCCTGCTCGATCCGCCCGCTGTTCATGACGACGACGCGGTCCGACATCGCCATCGCCTCGGCCTGGTCGTGCGTGACGTAGACGGACGTGATGCCGAGGCGGTGCTGCAGACGGCGGATCTCCAGTCGCATGAGCTCGCGTAGCTTGGCGTCGAGGTTGCTCAGCGGCTCGTCGAAGAGGAGCACGTTGGGCCGCATCACCATGGCCCGGGCCAGCGCGACGCGCTGCTGCTGGCCACCGGAGAGCTGGCTCGGGGCGCGGTCGGCCATGGCGAGCAGGTTCATCGACGTCAGCGCGAGCTCGACGTCCTCCTTGAGCTGTGCCGCCGGGGTCCGGCGCAGCCGCAGGCCGTACGCGACGTTGTCGCGGACGCTCATGTGCGGGAACAGCGCGTACGACTGGAACACCATCGCCATGGGCCGCTTGTTCGGCGGCACGTCGATCATGGGCGCGCCGTCGAGGTCGACGGCACCCGCCGTCGGGCTCTCGAACCCGGCGATCATCCGCAGGGTGGTGGTCTTCCCGCACCCGGACGGGCCGAGCAGGGTCACGAACTCGCCCGGTGCGATCTCCAGGTCGATGTCGTCCACCGCGCGGACCCCGCCCGGGAACTCCTTGGTGAGTCCGCGCAGGCTGAGGCGGCCCGAGGCCGTGGCCTGCGACGGTTCGGCCTCCGCGAGGCGGACTGCGGCGTCGAGGTTCGACATGTCGGCTCCGATCACGGCTGGAGCGAGAGCGGGCCCCGGACGGAGCGGTCTCGCACGACGAGGTTGAGCAGGCCCATCACGGCCAGCACGATGACGATGAGGATGGTGCAGTAGGCGAACGCGTTGCCGAACCGGCCGGCGTCGACCTCGGAGAGGATCTGCGACGTCATGATCCGGGTCTGCGGCGTGGTGATGAAGATGATCGGCGAGATCGTCGTCATCGACCGGGCGAACGCATAGGTGAGACCGGCGAGGAACGCGGGCCGGATGAGCGGCAGTGTCACGCGCCGGAACGTCTGCAGGCCCGAGGCGCCGAGCGAGGTGGACGCCTCGTCGATCGCGGAGTCGATCTGCTGGAGCGCCGCGACGCCCGAGCGCTGCCCGGCGGGCATGGACCGCGCGACGTAGACCATGACGATGGCGACGGCACCGCCGAGCACGGCCCCGCCCCCGGCGAGCGCGGGCAGGATCGTGACGCCCCCGACGGCGAGCGGCGTGTTGAACGTGACCGCGTACCCGATGCCGAGCACGGTGCCGGGCACGGCGAGGCCCGCCATCCCGAGGAAGTCGAGCAGGCCGCGTCCTCGGCGCAGCCGCTGCACGACGAGCCACGCGACGAGCATGCCGAGCACGCCGGCGATGGGCGTCGCCACGAGCGCGAGCAGCGTGGTGTCGACGATGGCGTCGTTGCCGATGCCGGAGAGCAGGTAGCGGTAGTTCTTGAGCGTGAGCTCGTTGTTGACGCCGAGGATCTTGACGAACCCGCCGACGAGCACCGCGCCGTAGATCATGACGACGAGCAGCCCGACAGCCCACGCGAGGGTCAGCAGCGGGATCTGCGCCCACCGCCCGGCGGCGAGCGTGACCGCCCCGGAGGGCTTGCCGGTCACGGAGACGGTCGAGCTCCGCCCCGCCCAGTAGCGCTGGACGAGGAAGACGGCGATCGCGGGGAGCAGCAGGACGAGCGAGTAGGCCGCGCCGGCGGGCACGTTGTACTCGCCCGTGATCGCGATGTAGGCGCGTGAGGCGAGCACGGTGTAGTCGCCGCCGAGGACGAGCGGGTTCGCCAGGTCCGCGATGGCCTCGACGAACAGCAGCAGGAACGAGGAGGCGAGACCCGGGATCAGCATGGGGATCGTCACGGTGCGGAAGATCTGCCAGCGGCTCGCGCCGAGGCTCGACGCCGCCTCGTCGAGCGCCGGGTCGAGGCTGCGCAGCATGCCCAGGAGGTTCATGTACGCGACCGGGAAGAACGACAGCGACAGGACGAGCGTCAGGCCCGGCAGGCCGTAGAGGTTCCACTGCTGGCCGAGGAGCTGGTTCGAGACGATCCCGTTGCGGCCGAACAACGTGATGGAGGCGGTCGCGACGGCGAACGGCGGCGACACGATCGGCATGAGCGCGAGCAGGTGCAGCACCTTCTTGCCGCGGAACGGGACGCGCGCCTGGACGTAGGCGAGCAGGAACCCGACGGCGGTGCCGACGACGCCGACGACCAGCCCGAGGACGACCGTGTTGGTCAGGACCGTGCGGTTCACGGCCGAGGTGACCATCGTCCGCAGGACGTCGAAGCCCTCGGCGCCGACCGCGGTGGACAGGATGGTCAGCAGCGGGCGGACGACGATCACGAGCAGCACGACGACGACGAGCGCGACGAGCGCGACGGTGACCGGGTCCTGGCGGACGGTCTTGCGGCGTCGCCGCCCCGGGAGCGAGCTCCTCGGGACGGCGACGCGGGTCTCGGTGGCGGTCATCGAGCTCACTCGCGCGGCTGGGCCGCGATCTCCTCGTCGAAGCGGGCCGTGAGGTCGGACTTGGCCTCGGCCGCCGCGGCGAAGTCGTAGTCGACGAGGTTCACGGAGCCCAGGTCGACCATGCGGTCGTCGGTCGCGGCGTCCGGGTGCGTGTGGAGCTGGTACGACCCGACGGTCGGGCCGATCTCCTGCGCCTCGGCCGAGATCGCCCAGTCGACGTACGCCTTGGCGGCGTCGGGGTTCTTGCCGCCCCTGACGAGCGCGACGCCGCCGACCTCGAAGCCGGTGCCGTCCTCGGGGAACGACACGACGAGGTCGTCCATCCCCTCCTCCTTGTACTTCACGCAGTCGTGGCTGAACACCAGCCCGACGGCGGCCTCGCCGCGTCCGGCGATCTGCCCCGGCGCGGTGCCCGACTTGGAGTACTGCAGGACGTTCTGGTGGAGCTGCGTCATGTACTCGAACGCCGGGTCGACGCCGCCGAGCCGCGTGACCTGGGTCCACAGCGTCGTGAACGCGGTGCCCGACGTCGACGGGTGTGCCGTCGACACCTGGCCCTTGAGCTTGGGGGCGAGGAGGTCGTCCCACGACGTCGGGACGTCGACGCCGAGGTCGTCGAGCACGCCCTGGTTCGAGCAGAAGCCCAGGACGCCGACGTAGACGCCCGTCCAGTAGTGGTCGGCGTCCTTGTAGTCGGCGGGGATGTCGGCGGCGGCCGGCGAGTCGTACGCCTCGAGAAGGTCCTGCTGGACCGCGGCGCCGAAACCGTCGACCGGGCCGCCGTGCCAGATGTCGAACTCGGGGTTGTCCTTGGCGGCCGCGAGGCGCGCGACGGTCTCACCCGACGAGAGCCGGACGAAGCTCGTCTGGACCCCGGTCTCCGCCTGGAACGCCTCGGTCCACGCCTGGCACAGGTCGTCCATCGCGCCGCACGCGACGGTGAGCTTGCCCGACAGCGCTCCGCCGTCGCCGCTGCCCGTGTCCTTGTCGGCCGTGGCCTCCGCGGCGCACCCTGCGGCGGCCAGCATGAGGGCTGCCGCGGCCGCGCCGGTCACCACCCTGTGGTGCCTGTTCATTCTCATGTCCTCCGTTGGCAGGTGCGGGGCCCCGTTGCCTCGCGGACTCACCGTCGCACGCCCGCGGGGCCGGGCGGATCACGTGACCGTCACGGACGGTCACACCCCTGTGACCGTCACTCCTCGAGCCTCGGCATCAGGTACCCGCGACCGCGCACGGTGATCACCAGGGACTCGCCGTCGGGTTCCGGCAGCCGTTGCCGGAGCCGGTACACCGCCGTCTTGACCATCTCGCGCCCGCCCGTCAGCACCGTCGTCGACCAGACGTCGTTGAGCAGCTCGCGCCACGTGACGACCTCCCCGGCGTGCCGGGCGAGCGTGGCGAGCAGCCGCGTCTCGAGCTCGCTGAGGTGCACCACCTCGCCCGCGCACGTCAGCGTCCGGCGCAGCGTGTCGACACGCACTCCCCCGTTGACGACGACGTCGGCCGGCTGCGACCGCGACGCGGTGCGCCGGACGAGCGCCTGCGCGCGCAGCGCGACCTCGCGCGGGCTGAACGGCTTGGCGACGTAGTCGTCAGCACCCGCCTCGAACCCCACGATCCGGTCCTCCGTCTCACCGCGCGCCGTGAGCAGCAGCACGGGCACGTCGAGCCGCGACCGGATGCGGCGGCACAGCTCGATGCCGCTCGCGCCGGGGAGCATGACGTCGAGGACGGCCAGGTCCACGTCCTGCGTCAGCAGGAGCCGCCAGGCGCGCTCGGCGTCGGGCGCGGTGACGCACTCGAACCCCTGCGTCTGGAGCGCGAACTCGACGATCGCGAGCATCTGCGGCTCGTCGTCGACGATGAGCGCGCGCGGTGCCCCGCTCACCGGGCCACCACCGGGATGCTCAGCAGGATGGTCGTGCCGCGACGCGCCACGGTGTCGACGAACACCCGCCCGCCGTGGAGCTCGACGATGCGCCGCGTGATCACCAGACCCAGGCCCGTGCCGCGGCGACCTGGCGGGAACGGCGTGAACAGCGTCCGTCGCTCGTCGGCGTCCATGCCGCGACCGTCGTCGCTGACGGCCACGAGCACCGACTCCTCCCCCGGCGTGATGCGCACGACCACGGGCGACGACGCGTCGGCGTGCCGGGCGGCGTTCGTGACGAGGTTCCACAGCGCCTGCCGCATGAGGCGGCGGTCGACCATGACCGTCACGGGCGCACCGCGCGAGTCGAGCGAGATCGGCACGTGGTTGACGCGGCGGAGCTCGCGCACCGTGTGCCGGACCAGGTGCCGCAGGTCGGTCTCCTCGAGCTGCAGCGTGAAGAGGTCCGCCTCGAGCCGCGCCTCCGTGAGCAGGTCCTCGGCCATCGCGATGACCGCCTCCGTGTTCTGGGTGATCGTCTCGACGAACGTGCGCTGCGTGTCGTTGAGCGCCCCCGGCGTCTGCTCCGCGAGCAGCTCGCCCGCGCCCTTGACGAGGGCGAGCGGCGTGCGGATCTCGTGGGCCAGGACCGACGCCCGGTCGGCGCGCTCCTTCGCGAGCGCGCGCAACCGCTCCGCCTCGGCGGTGCGCTCGCGGACGTGCGCGCGCAGGGTGCCGGTCCAGCGCCACAGCGCTGCGACCGCGACCGCCAGGGCGACCAGTCCGACGCCGAGCGCGACGGCGGCCGGGATCGGCAGGGAGACGACGTCGTGCACTCGCGACAGGCTAAACGGCATCGGAGGCCGACGGCACCGCCTCAGCTCGCCCGGAACGCCACCGCGAGCTCGGCCAGCAGCCTCGCGCCGAAGCCCGTCGGGCCGCGGTTCACCCACGTGTCGGCGGCGGGCGCCTGCGCGGTGCCCGCGATGTCGAGGTGGGCCCAGGGCCTGCCCGCGACGAAGTGCTCGAGGAACAGCGCCGCGGTGATGGAGCCCGCGTTGACGCCGCCGAGGTTCTTGAGGTCGGCGATGTCGGAGTCGAGCTGCGAGCGGTACGCCTTGATCAGCGGCAGCTCCCAGACGGGCTCGTCCGACGTCGTGCCCGCGGCCTCGACCTGGGCGACCAGGCCGGGGTCGTTGCCCATGACGCCCGCGACGGCCGTGCCGAACGTCCGCAGGCACGCCCCGGTGAGCGTCGCGATGTCGACGATGCCGTCGCACCCCGCCTCGACGGCGAGCACGAGCGCGTCGGACATGACGAGGCGGCCCTCGGCGTCGGTGTTGACGACCTCGACGGTGTGTCCGCCGCGCGTGGTCAGCACGTCGCCGAGCTGCATCGCCTTGCCCGAGGGCATGTTGTCGGTGCACATCAGCCAGCCGGTGACCTGCGCGGTGCAGCCCAGCGCGGCGAGCGCGGTGAACGCGCCGAGCACCGCCCCCGCGCCCGTCATGTCGTTCTTCATCTGCGAGTGGGACTCGTCGGACGGCTTGAGGCTGATGCCGCCCGAGTCGTACGTGATGCCCTTGCCGACGAAGCCGAGGTGACCGGTGGCCTCGCCCGGCGGGGTGTACGTGAGCTTGACCATGCGCGGCTCGTTGTCGCTGCCCCGGTTCACCCCGAGCAGACCGCCGCAGCCCATCTCGACGAGCCCGTCGCGGTCGGTGATCTCGACCTCGAACCCCGCCTGCGGGCCGAGGGCGACGGCCACGTCGGCGATCGCCTGGGCGGTCAGGAGCATCGCCGGGCACGCGGCGAGGTCCCGGCTGACGAGCGCGGCCCGCGCGGTGGTGAGCCCCCGCGCGATGCCCGCCTCGACGGCGTCGGCGGTGCCGTCGGCCGCGACGAGCTCGAGCGTGGTCACCCGCACGGGGTCGCCGGGCTTGGGCGACGACCGCAGGTCGAACCGGTGCCGGGTCAGCAGCACGCCTTCGACGATCGCCGCGGCGGCGACGTCCGGGGCGACCGCCGTCGTCGGCACGTGGAAGGCCAGGACGCCGTCGCGCGGCACCGCGCGGGCGAACGCCGCGGCGGCGTCCCGCACGTCGGCCGCGGTCACGGCTCCACCGTCCGACCCGAGCCCGACGGCGACGCGCGCCGGGCCCGACCGCTGCGGCTGCGCGATGGCTGACCCGACCGTC
>CBINDH010000139.1:0-7013 GCA_966249365.1 uncultured Xylanimonas sp.
ACCGCCGCCCTGCCGGTTGAGCTCGTCGAAACCACCGCCCTGCTGGTTGATCTCGTCGAAACCGCCGCCCTGCTGGTTGAGCTCGTCGAAACCACCCGCGGTGGAGCCGGTGGTCTCGACAGGCTCGGCCAGGAGCGGGCCGGCGGGCTCGGACGGCTGCGCGGCCCGGGCGATCGCCTGGGCGATCGGGTGCTCGCTGAGGGCCTCGACGGCGGCCGCGTACCGAAGGGCGTCGTCAGGGTCGACGCCCGCCATCGGCTCGACGCGCTCGAGGACCATGCGGCCCTCGGTCACGGTGCCGGTCTTGTCGAGCACCACGGTGTCGATGGTGCGCGTCCGCTCCAGGATCTCGGGGCCCTTGATGAGCACGCCGAGCTGCGCGCCCCGACCGGTGCCGACGAGGATCGCCGTCGGCGTCGCGAGCCCCAGCGCGCACGGGCAGGCGATGATCAGCACCGCGACCGCGGCGGTGAACGCGCGCTCGACGTCGCCCGTCGCGAGCAGCCACCCGGTCAGGGTCAGCACCGACAGCCCGATGACGATCGGCACGAACACGGCCGAGATGCGGTCGCTGAGCCGGGCGATCGGAGCCTTGCCGGTCTGCGCCTGGGCGACGAGCCGTCCGATGCGGGCGAGCGTCGTCTCGGCGCCCACGCGCGTCGCGCGCACGAGGAGGTGCCCGGAGGTGTTGACCGTGCCGCCGACGACGGCGTCGCCCAGGGTGACGTCGACCGGCACGGGCTCGCCCGTCACGAGCGAGGTGTCGACCGCGGAGGCGCCGTCGAGCACGGTGCCGTCCGTGGCGACCGTCGCGCCGGGACGCACCGCGAACACGTCGCCGACGTGCAGCGCCTCGACCGGGACGAGCGTGGTGTCCCACGAGCCGTCGGCCCGGCGCACCGGCTCGCCCGCGGGGGACAGGGCGACCCGCTCGGCCTCCTTGGCGCCGAGCGCCAGGAGCGACCGCAGGGCGTCGCCCGCACGGCGCCGCGACCGGTGCTCGGCCCAGCGTCCGGCGAGCAGGAACGTGACGACGACGGCGGCCACCTCGAAGTAGGTGCCCTCCGTCCGCCCGAGCGCCAGCTCGACGAACGACCACACCATCGCCGCGATGACGCCCATCGACACGAGGGTGTCCATGGTCGACGAACCGTGGCGGGCGGCCTTGAACGCCGCGACGTGGAACGGCCACCCCGCCCAGGCGGCGACCGGCAGCGCGAGCGCGCCGACGACCCACCCCCAGCCGGGGAACTGCAGCGGCATGAGCATCGAGACGGCGGTGACGGGGACGCTCAGGACGGCGGCCACGACGAGGCGGCGGCGCAGGTCCTGGCCGCGCAGGTCGATGTCGCCCGCGTAGCCGGCGCGGCGGGTCTGGGTGCGCGTGCCGGTGGTGGCGGCGGCCTTCGTGGAGCCGTCGGCGGTCCGCGAGGCGGTGCCGTCGGTGGTCAGCGAGCCGGGGCTGGCAACCGAGGCAGGGCCGTCGAGCGAAGCGGGGCCGTGGGCGGCCTGCATCGGGCCGCCGGGGCGCTGCGTGTGGCCGTTGTCGTCGGGCCACGCCACGGCACCGTCGGTCCGGTGGGCGCTGGTGCCGTCGCCGGGGCGCGCGGAGGCATCGTCGGCCTGAAGGGCGGCGTCGTCCGTCCCGCGCGCCGCCGTCGTGCCGCGGGCGGGCTGCGCGGTCGAGCCGTCGCTGAGGTCGGGCTGCGCGGTGGCCGCGAGGTCGGGCTGCACGCGAGCTCCGTCGCGGGACTGCCGCACGGGTTCCGCGGATTGCGAGGCCAGGACGTGGGGTCCCGTCACGGTGGCGCCGTAGCCCGCCGCCTCGACGGCGGCCACCAGGGCGGCGTCGTCGACGTCGGCGGTGAGTACGACGTGGGCGCTCTCGAGCGGCAGGTTGACCGTGGCGGTGACGCCGGGCAGCTTCTGCAGCTTGCGCTCGACACGTGCGACGCACGACGCGCACGTCATGCCCGTCACGGCGAGCTCGACCTCCCGCAACGCCACGCCCTGTACCCCGATACTCACAACTGCCCTCCGACGGGTTCGGTCAATGGTGCTGAGTTCGGCAATAGGTGCTGAGTTCGGCAAAGGGGAGTGCCGAAATGACGGCGGAGTGCCGAACTCAGCGGGAGTTCGGCAGTTCCGTCAGTTCAGCGGGACGATCGGGAGGCCGATGCCGAGGCCCTGGCGGCCCTGGCCGCCGCAGCCGCAACCGCAGCCGCCGTGCGACGCCTGCTCCGCGGGCGCCTGCTCCGCGGGCGTCTCCGCCGCCTGCTCCGCGAGGGCCACCGTGCCGGCCTGCTCGCCGTGGCCGCCGCAGCCGCACCCGCCGCTACCGCGGCCGCCGCCGTGCCCGTGCCCGCCACCGTTGCCGTGGCCGCCGCAGCCGCAGCCGGACTCGCCGCGCGCGTGCGCCTGCCCGGACTCGCCGTGCGCGTGCCCGTCGCCGTGCGCGTGCCGCACACCGGTCGCCCGGTACTGGTCCGCGCGCTCCGTCATCTGCGCCGCGAGCGCGTCCTCGAGCACGTCGAGACCGACGATGTCGTAGCCGGCCTCGTCGATCGCCTCGCGCAGCGCGGCCTCCTCGAGCGGGGCCGACGAGTGCACGGAGACCGACGACGTGCCGCCGTTGCGCAGCTCGACCGTGACGCGGTTGACGCCGTCGACGGCCTTGAGCTCGCGGGTGACGGCGGAGACGCAGTGCTCACAGGTCATGCCGGTGACGGAGATCGTGGTCAGGGTTGTCATCGCAGTCCTCAGGGGTGGGTGGAACGGGAGTTCAGCTGCGCACGAGCCGGCCGATGGCCTCGGCGGCCTCGCGCACCTTCTCGGCGCCGGCCTCGTCGGACTGCCGGGCGGCGTCCACGACGCAGTGGCCGAGGTGGTCCTCGACGAGCGCGATGCTCACGGCCTGCAGCGCGCTCTTGACGGCCGAGACCTGGGTGAGGATGTCGATGCAGTACGCGTCCTCGTCGATCATGCGGGCGATCCCACGCACCTGGCCCTCGATGCGGCGCATGCGCTTGAGGTACGCCTCCTTGTCCGAGGCGTAGCCGTGGGCTCCGTCGTGCGTGTGCTCGGTCATGTGTTCAGGGTAATACCCCTGGGGGGTAGCCGGTCAAGTTCGTCGCGTCCCGACGGCGGCCGTGAGACCTGTGTCCCTCCCGGACGGGACCAAGGCACCTACGGGCTACGTCCGGCCGGACCTAGCGTCGAGACGAGGGCGCCGATAAGCGCCCTGTCCGAGACGAGGGAGTCGACATGGTGGGACGGCTGGACGGCAAGGTTGCCGTCATCAGCGGTGCCGCGCGCGGCATGGGAGCTGCGCACGCGCGCCGGTTCGTCGCCGAAGGTGCGAAGGTCGTGCTCGGCGACATCATCGAGGACGCCGGCAAGGTGCTCGCTGACGAGCTCGGCGACGCCGCCGTCTTCGTCAGGCTCGACGTGACGAGCGCGGACGACTGGGCCGCGGCGGTCCGGACGGCCGAGGAGACCTGGGGTCCGGTGGACGTCCTGGTCAACAACGCGGGCATCGCCCTGATGGAGTCGTTCGAGGACTCCACCGAGGCCAGCTTCCGGCACGTGCTCGACGTCAACCTGATCGGGCAGTACCTCGGCATCAAGGCGGTGCTGCCGGGCATGAAGGCCATGGGGCGCGGCTCGATCGTCAACATCTCGTCGATCGCCGGCGAGATCGGGTTCGCCGGGTCGTCGGCCTACTGCACCTCGAAGTTCGGGGTGCGCGGCCTGACGCACGCGCTCGCCAAGGAGCTCGCCCCGCTCGGCATCCGCGTGAACTCGGTGCACCCGGGCGTCATCCTCACGCCCATGATCGAGGACGTCGCGACGAAGGCACCGGGCATGGTCGAGCAGCTCACGGCCGCGATCCCGCTCGGCCGCGCCGCCGAGTCCGAGGAGATCACGACCGTCGTGCTCTTCCTGGCCTCGGACGAGTCGTCGTTCGTGGTCGGGTCCGAGATCGTCGCCGACGGCGGCCAGATCGCCTGACAGAGACGGTGCCGGCCCGGCCTGGGGCGGGCCGGGCCGGCACACCTCGTCAGGGCTTCGCGTTCGCCGCCGCGCGCGCCGCCGCGGGCAGCGCCGCGAGGATCCGCGAGATCGCCGCGTCGTCGTGCGCCGCGGAGAGGAACCACGCCTCGAACACCGACGGCGGGAGGTTGATCCCGGAGTCGAGCATGCTGTGGAAGAACGCGTTGTAGCGGAACGCCTCCTGCTTGACGGCGTCCGCGTAGTCGCGCACGCCGTCGGCGCCGGCCGCCGGCCCGAAGAAGACGGAGAACAGGTTCCCGGCGTGCTGCACGCGGTGCGGGACGCCCGCGGCGTCGAGCACCCGGCTCACCTCGGTGGACACGGTCGTGGCCGCGCGGTCGACGTACGCGTAGACGTCGTCGTCGGCGAGGCGGAGAGTGGCCAGGCCGGACGCGACGGCGACCGGGTTCCCCGACAGCGTGCCCGCCTGGTACACGGGCCCCTCGGGCGCGAGCTGCGACATGATGGCCGCCGGGCCGCCCAGCGCCGCGACGGGCAGGCCGCCGCCGATGACCTTGCCGAACGTGAACAGGTCGGGTGTGAAGGTCTCGCCCGCGGCGTTCTGCAGGCCCCAGTGGCCCGACGGGCCGACGCGGAACCCGGTGAGCACCTCGTCGAGGATCAGCAGGGCGCCGTACTCGCGCGTGACGCGGCGCAGGCCCGCGTTGAAGCCCGGATCCGGCGGCACGACGCCCATGTTGGCCGGCGCGGCCTCCACGATGACGGCCGCGATCTGGTCACCGCGCGCCGCGAACGCCGCCCGGACGGCGTCGAGGTCGTTGTACGGGAGCACCAGCGTCTCGGCGGCCGACGCCGCGGTCACGCCCGCGGTCCCGGGCATCGCAAGAGTCGCCACACCGGAGCCAGCCTCGGCCAGCAGCGCGTCGACGTGCCCGTGGTAGTTGCCCGCGAACTTCACGACCAGCGGGCGGCCGGTGACGCCGCGCGCCAAGCGGATCGCCGTCATCGTCGCCTCGGTGCCCGTCGACACGAGTCGCACGCGCTCGGCGGCCGGCACGCGGCGCCGGACCTCCTCGGCGAGCTCGATCTCGGCGACCGTCGGCGCCCCGAACGAGAGCCCGCGCGCGGCGGCCGCCTGGACCGCCGCGACCACCTCGGGGTGCGCGTGCCCGAGCAGCGCCGGGCCCCAGGAGCAGACGAGGTCGACGTACTCGCGGCCCGCGACGTCGTACACGTACGGGCCCCGGGCGCTCGCCAGGAACCGCGGGTCGCCGCCCACCGAGCGGTACGCGCGCACGGGCGAGTTCACCCCGCCCGGGATCGCGGCCTGCGCGCGAACGAACGCCTCGTGGTTGTCGATGGTCATGAAATCCACTCCGCGATCTCGAGGGCCCAGTAGGTCAGGATGATGTCGGCGCCGGCGCGCTTGATGCTCGTGACGGACTCGAGGATCGACGGCTGCCGGGCGATCCACCCGTTCGCGGCGGCCGCCTCGATCATCGCGTACTCGCCGCTGACCTGGTACGCCGCCACGGGCACGTCGGAGCGGTCGGCGACGCCGCGCAGCACGTCGAGGTACGAGCCCGCGGGCTTGACCATGACGATGTCGGCGCCCTCGGCGAGGTCGAGGTCGGCCTCGCGCATGCCCTCGCGCAGGTTCGCGGCGTCCATCTGGTAGGTGCGGCGGTCGCCCTGCAGCGCGCTGTCGACGGCCTCGCGGAACGGGCCGTAGAACGGGCTCGCGTACTTGGCGCTGTAGGCCAGGATGCTCACGTCCGTGAACCCGGCGTCGTCGAGCGCGTCGCGGATCACGGCGACCTGGCCGTCCATCATGCCGCTCGGGGCCACGACCTCGGCGCCCGCATGCGCCTGCGCGACGGCCATGGCCGCGTACCGGTCGAGCGTCGCGTCGTTGTCCACGGTCCCGTCGGGCGTCAGGACGCCGCAGTGCCCGTGGTCGGTGAACTCGTCGAGGCAGGTGTCGGCCATGACGACGGGTCCCGGCTTCCCGGTCTCCGCCTCGACCTCGGCGACCGCCTCCCGGGCCACGCGGATGCCGCGCTGCAGGATCCCGTCGGGAGCCTCGCCCTGCGAGCCGACGGCGTCGCGCACCGCGGGGATGCCGAACAGCATCACGCCGCCGAGCCCGGCCCGGGCGGCGGCGCGCACCGCCTCGGCCAGCGAGGCCTCCGTGTGCTGCACCTGCCCGGGCATCGAGCCGATCGGCGCGGGCTCGGTGAGCCCCTCCTTGACGAACAGCGGCAGCACCAGGTCCGCGGCGTGCAGCCGGTTCTCCGCGACGAGCCGCCGTATCCGCGGCGTGGCCCGCAGCCTGCGCGGCCGGTAGACGATCCCAGAGCTCACGGCTACTCCTTCACGGTGGTGACGACCGCCGCGCACAGCGCGTCGGCGAGGGCTTCATCGGTGGGGTGGTCGGCGACGCCGACGACGGTCAGCCCGACGGCGCGCGCCACCTCGGCGGACGGCCCGCCGATGGCGACGACGTCGGGCGCGGCGTCCCCGAGCTGCCGCGCGAGCTCGCGCGCAGCCGACCCGGCGGCGACGACGGCGACGTCGATGCGTCCGGCCCGAGCGGCGGCGACGACGTCGTCGGGCAGCGCGACAGGGACGGTCCGGTAGGCGACGACGGTGTCGACGTCCCACCCGGCCGCGCGCAGCCCGTCGGCGAGCACGGTCCGGGCGAGATCGCCGAGCGGCAGCAGGACGCGGGGCGCGGGCGCGGAGGCGGCGGCCTCGTGATCGGAACGTGCATCCGAGATCGGAACGTGCGTCTGATTGCGCGAATCGATCTCGGATGCACGATCCGATGCGCTGGCCACCCAAGCGCCGGTGCGGGCGAACGCTGCGACGAGGTCCGCCGCCGTCCCGCGCGCCTCGAGCGCCACGGGCAGGTCGGCGTCGCGGAGCGCACGCGCCGTCGCCGGCCCGACGGCGGCCCAGCGCGGGGCGAGCCCGGCGCGCTCCGCGCGGGCGCCGCG
>CBINDH010000140.1:0-6912 GCA_966249365.1 uncultured Xylanimonas sp.
TCCGGCCGGGCGCGCCCCCGCCGGCGCGCCCGTCGGACCCTCAGCTCGCGAGGCTCGACCGCAGCTCCGACGGCGTCGAGCCCGTCGCCGCGTGCACGGCGCGACGCAGCGCCAGCGCTGAACCGTACCCGCACAGCTCCGCCAGCTCCTCGAGCGTGACGGCGGCGTAGCGCGGGTCGTGCAGACGGGCCAGCGCGCTGCGCAGCCGCTCGTGCGCGATCCAGCCGCACACCGTGCGCTCCTCGCCCTCGAACAACCGGTGCAGCGTGCGCGTCGACACCCCGAAGTGCTCGGCGATCACCGCCGGGGTCAGCGCGTTGTCCGCATGGTGCGCCGCGATGTACTGGACCACCCGCGAACGCTCCACCTGCTCCAGCAGGACGGGTGCCGGCGTCTGGGGTCGGCACGTCGCGAGCGTCGAGACGAGCTGCTCGACGACGCGCACCGTCTCCTGGCGTACCTCGGGCACCACACCCGGGCGGCAGACGAGCTCGCGCAGCGCCGCACCCGTCGCCCCCGGCAGCACGGTGTCCGACCCCCACACGATCAGCGGGGTGTCGTCGAACGTGCCCCGCAGCGGGGTGCGCTCGACGGCGATGTCGACCTCGATCACCAGCGCACCGCGGCTGACGTACTCGAACGGCCGCCAACCGACCGCGAGCGCCGCCGCGCGCGGGCCGAGCACCTCGATGGTGCCCATCGTCTTGATCGTGACCTCGCCGTCGATCACGATGACCAGCCGTACCGCCCGCCACGGGTGACCGAAGTTGTCCCCGGGGAGACGTGCGCTCACGGGCCCCGTCCGGACGAGCGAGACCAGGCACGCGCCGAACCGCGCCGACCGCCGGCGCTCCTTGTCGAGCACGGTCACGGCGACCTCCGGACCGGGACGGCGACGGCGGGACGCGCCGTCGAGCGCCCGACGGTCGCGCGAACGATCGAGGACACCGTGTGCCTCCCTGAGGATCTCGGAGGTGACCGCGGCCGGCCGGCGGGCGGTCGATACCGGGCGGCGGCCGCGCGCACGGGGGATGTCGCGCGGGCCGCCGGCCCTTCGCGGCGTGACCGGTGCGGCGAGGGGACGGTCGCCGCCCGGGGTCGGAGGATCGCTCCTCGCCGCGGTGCACCCACCCTTCCGGAGCGGCGACGCAGGTGAACGCCGCTGGCGTCGGCTGCGCGGCCACATGGCACGGCCCGCCCCGCTGCGACACGATGAACACCATGACCCCGCTCGGGACCCTCCGCTCCGACCTGCGCGACGACGCCGTCAAGCACCTCGCCTCGGGCACGAGCGTCGACCTCCAGGGCCTGCCCGGGTCGGGCCGCTCGGTCCTCGCGAACGCGATCGCGGCCGAGCTCGAGGACGCCGGCTGGCAGGTGGTCCGCGCGCACGGCGTGCTCGCCCTCGCCGACCGGCCGCTCGAAGCGCTCGCCGTCGCCGGGCTCATGGCACGCCAGGGCGGACCCCAGGGCCCCGCCACCGCCGTGTCCGCGGCCGTGCAGGGCATCCAGGCGGCAGTCCGCGGCGGGAGCACCCTGCTCGTCGTCGACGACGTCGACGACCTCGACGAGATCTCCGCCGGCGCCATCGCCGCCGCCCACGCGGCCGGCCCCTTCCCGCTCCTGACGACGTCGAAGCACACGCCCCGCGCGTTGCGCGCACGGCACCGCATCCCCGTGACCGTCCAGCCCGGCGTGACGCTCCAGGTCGCACCGCTGGGCTATGTCGACACCCAGACCCTCCTCGTCGAGACGCTCGGCGGGCCCATCGAGTCGCAGGCCGTCAGCCGCGTCTTCTCGGCGTCGGGCGGACTGCCCGGGCTCGCGCTCCCGCTCGTCGCCGGGGCCCGCCAGCACGGCGCCCTGCGGCTCACCGACGGCGTGTGGAGCGCCGGCCCCGAGCTGTGGTCGCCCGAGATGATGCGGGCCGTCGACCCGCTGCTGCACCGGCTCAGCCCCGAGGCGATCGACGGGCTGCACGCCCTGGCGCTCGCGGGCACGGTCGACGTGACGACGGCCCGGCGGCTGATGTCGTGGGACGTGCTCGAGGAGATCGACGGGTACCACCTGCTGCGGTTCGTGCCGCGCGACGACGAGATCCTCGTCAGCCTGTTCCCCCTGGCGATCGTGGAGTACTTCCGCCATCTCGGCGTGGGTGCGCGGCACCTCAAGGTCGACACCGCGGTGAGCAACGCGTTCGGCGGGTCGCCCATGAACCGCGCGCCGGTGACGCTCGCGCAGTGGCGCCAGGCCGGGGGCGACGGGGGCGGCCGGTCACCCGCGCCGCTCGGCACCATGGGCGAGGCCGACGTCGTCGTCAACCGTCTGCTGCACGACCACTGGCACCGCGAGCTGCTCGTGCGCCGCACCGAGTGGGAGCAGACGCCGACGCCGCGGACGGCCGCGAGCCTCGTGCGCACCATGCTCGTCACGGGAGCCGACGCCGACGCCGTCCTCGCCGTCCGCGAGGCCACGCCGCGCACGGGCGACCTGCGCGAGCTCGTCGCGTTCGACGACTGGTACGCCCTGTTCCTCGGCGCCGTCGAGCACGACCTCGAGCGGGCGCAGGAGGTGCTCGCGCAGGCACGCGAGGACGCCGACGAGTGGGTGCCGCTCATCGACGGCATCGAGGCGTACATCGTGCTGCTCGTCGACCACGCCCCCGACCTCGAGTCGCTGCCACCGCTGCCCGAGGACGAGGACGTCCCGGTCGACACCCGCGAGATCGTCGGCATGGCCAGGGCCGAGCTGCTGCTGGCGCAGGGGCGGTCCAAGGAGGCGCTCGCCGAGATCGACGTGCTGGGGACGGTCACGTCCACGTTCGCCGTGGCACGGCAGTCGACGCGCCCATGGGCGCTGATGCTCGAGGGCCGGGTCGACGACGCCCTCGCCGAGGCCCAGGACCTCCTTGTCCGGGCGCGACGGGAGCACGACGTCGAGGGCATCGTCGGGGCCGCCTACGTCGCCGCACAGGCGCTGCTGACCCGCGGGCGTGTCACCGACCTGCGGCGGCTCCTCGGCGCTGTGCTCTCCGCGGGCGTCATCCCGGCGCTGGAGAGGCCGCAGCACGTCGCCCTGCTGTCGATGGCGGCCAGCTCCGCCGCCGACGAGGGGCGCGGCACGACGGCACGCGCGCTCGCCCAGCAGGCGCTCGCGCTGCAGACCGGGCCCGGGCCGTTCCCCCTCGGCTCGCCGACCCGGGCGATCGCGCACCTGGACGCCGCCGACCTGCCCCCCGTGCAGGCGCGCGCGCTCGCCGCGGAACGGCTGTGGGACGAGGCAGTGAGCCTGCTCGACAAGGGCTACCTCGTGTCGGGCTACGTGTGCGGCATGCTCGCCGTCGTCGAGGAGCCGACGCCCGAGCGCGGAGCGACGCTCGGCAAGGTCGCCGAACGGGTCCCGTCGCCGCTCATCGCGTCGCTGGACACGTTCGTCTCCGCGCTGTGCGGCGAGGACACCGAGCGGCTGCTCGAGGTCGCCGAGCAGCACGCCGACGCGGGGCTCGTCTGGTCGGCGACCGCGGCGTACACGGCAGCCCTGGCCGCGCTGCGGGCGTCGGGCGAGGCCGCGCGCGCTGCCCAGGTGCACGAGGACGCGCGACGCCGCCTCGAGGCGTGGGGCGACGAGGCCGCCGCCGGCCTGCGCTCGGCCGCCGAGGGCGCCGAGCTCACCGCGCGCGAGGACGAGATCGCGCGCCTGGCGGCGTCGGGCATGACGAACCAGGACATCGCGCGCCGGCTGCTCATCTCGGTGCGCACGGTCGAGAACCACCTGCACCGGGTCTTCCGCAAGCTGGGTGTGGACAACCGCGCGGACATGTCCCGCGTCCTGTCGGCCTAGCCACCCCCCACGCTGGTTGAGCCCCGTCGAAACCCCCACGCTGGTTGAGCCCCGTCGAAACCCCCACATGCTGGTTGAGCCCCGTCGAAACCACTCTCGCTGACCACGAGAAGGTTCCGACGGGGCTCGACCCGCGACGCGGCTCCGGACTACCGGCCCGACAGCGCCTCCTGGCGCAGCGCCGACGGCGTCCGCCCGGTCGCGGCCTGGACGGCCCGGCGCAGCGCCAGGGCCGAGCCGAAGCCGGTCAGCACGGCGAGCTCGTCGAGCGACGTGGCGGCGTAGCGCGGGTCGCGCAGGCGCAGCAGTACCTGGTCGACGCGCTTGGCCTGGACGAGCTGCGACACCGAGAGCTTCTCGCCCTCGAAGAGGCGCTGCAGCGAACGCTTCGACATGCCCAGGTGGGCGGCGAGCGTCGTCGGGCCGAGCTGCGGGTCGGCGTAGTGCGTCGAGATGTAGCGCACGACGTGCATGCGCTGCGAGCGGCGGTTCCAGTCGGTGCCCGACGGCACGGCGAGCGTGGCGACCGTGCCCGAGAAGAGCGACTCGAGCGAGTCCGTCACCTGGGCGCGCACCGCGGGGGTGAGCGTCTCGATGTCCTGGCGGAGCAGGTCGAGCCCGAACGCCGCGAGGGCGGACAGCAGCGCGGTCTCCGAGCCGCCGGCGATGAACGGCGCCGTCTCGGGCAGGCCCGCGATGGCGTCGTGGTCGGCGGGCACGTCGATGATGACGACGCGGGCGGGCGCCGAGGCGGTGTAGCTCACCGGCGTCCAGCCCATCACCAGCGCGCCGTCGCGACGGCGGAGGGTGGCGTGCTCGCCGTGGACGGCGTCACCGGTCTGGAGCGCGACCTCGCCGTCCAGGACGACGAGCATGCGCAGCGTCTTGGTGCCGCGGCCGAAGTTGTCGGCCGTCGGCTCGAAGCGCAGCGGGCCGTGCACCATGTAGGTCACGTCGAAGGAGCCGAAGCGCGCGGTGCGCGACTGCAGGTGGAACGCGTCGGGCTTCGCCGTCGTCGTCACGAAGTTCTGGAAGTGCTCGAGGTCCTCGGCACCGCGCCACTCGCGCACCGTGACCGACGTGCCCGGCTCGGGCTCGAAGGGGCTGGTGGTGGTGGTCGTGCGGGCCTGGCGAACGGCGCGGTTCGCCGGGGCCGGCTGCATGGTCCGGCGGGTGGTGGTCGGAGCGCCCATCGGGCTGGTGATCGTGGGGGTGGTGATCGTCATGGGGTCGTCCTCCTCGGGTACGACAACGACGATCCGCCGTCCCGGGGCCACCCCCGGCCCTGGAGACGGCCCACTGAGTGTGCGCGGACGCCCGTGTGAGTACATCTGTGCCAGGAACACGTGCTCTGCGCGCCGGGAGTTCGTCTGACATGGCCTGACGCGCGCCCGCACGGGGTTCGCACGGGGTCCGCGCGGTGGCTGTCAGCCCTGGGTCGGCACGCCGTTCTCCTCGGCGACCCGGCGCAGCTCGCGCAGGAGCGTGGATCGCGGCGGGCACTCCATGTCCGGGATGCCGTGGAGGTAGACGACGTCGGCGAGCGTCAGCCCGAGCGGCGACGGCGTCGTCAGGCCCGGCACGTAGCCCGGGACGATCTCGGTCTCGCGGACCTTCTCCCAGGTCTCCTGCGTGGGCTGGTCCAGCAGCTCGAACAGGGCGGCGCGCACCGCGGTCTCGTCGGAGGCGTCGTCGAGCCCGGCGCGGCACGCGGCGACGAGGTCGAGGACCTCGGCGATCTCGGCCAGCGTCGCGTGGTCGAGCGGTGGCGCGGTGCGGTGCGTGGGACTCACGGCGAACCTCCTTTGGGCATGGACGGGGATTCCCTGCTCCTACTCTCCGGGAAAACACGCAGACGACGTCCGTGTTGGCACGATTGGCCCGGGCAATCGTCGCGGAGCGGTCGTCGCGGCCGTCTACCAGGCGTCGGCCGGCGCGTGCCGGTGCTCGGGCGCCGGCGGGACGTACTCGACGGGATCGGGGCGCAGGTAGGAGCGCGCGAACGCCAGGGCGATCTCCAGGTCGACGTGCCGCTCGTGCGCCGACCGGTCGCGCCGCGTCGAGATCTCGACGACGACGTCGCCCGTCCACCCCGTGCGCGCCAGGTGGGTCAGGACGGTCGCGCAGTCCATCACGCCGCGCCCCGGGACGAGGTGCTCGTCGCGCGGCGCGCCCGAGACGTCGGCGAGGTGCACGTGCCGCAGCCGGTCGCCGAACGCCTTGACGAGCTCCATCCCGCCCTGCCCGGCGCACGCCGCGTGCGACAGGTCGAGGGTCGTGAACTCGTAGTCGAACTCCGTGGCGTCCCAGCCCGGCAGGTAGGCGACGTAGTGCCGGTCGCTGCGGGACCGCGCCTTCCACGGGTACATGTTCTCCACGGCGAGCACGACGCCGGTCTCCGCGGTCAGCTCGCGCACCTGGTCCTGGAACCCGCGCGCGTACCGGTACTGCCAGCGGAACGGGGGGTGCACGACGACGGTGCCGGCACCCAGCTCGAGCGCCATGTCGACCGTGCGCCGCAGTTTGGCGGCCGGGTCGCGGCCCCAGACCTTCTGGCTCACCAGGAGCGTCGGCGCGTGCAGGGAGCGGATCTCGACGCCGTGGTGCTCGGACAGCCGCCGCAGCGAGGCGGCGTCCTGCGTCGCCGGGTCGGACCAGACCATGACCTCGACGCCGTCGTAACCGAGCTCGGCCGCGGACTCGAACGCATACGCCGCTCGCCGCGGGTACACCGAGGCCGTGGAGAGCGTCACCGGGACAGCCGGGGCCATGCCTCGAACGATACGTGCCTCGACCCCTGCGCGACGGCTGGCCGGCGCGGCCGGGTTAGTCTCCGCTCATGGAACGCGTCGTCGTCGTCGGCCTGCGCGAAGGACTGCACGCCCGGCCTGCCGCGCTGTTCGTGCAGGAGGCCGGCCGGCAACCCGTGCCGGTGTCGATCGCCCGCCCCGGCGGGGCCGGGGTGAACGCGTCGAGCATCCTCGCGGTGCTGACCCTCGACGTGTCGGCGGGCGACGAGGTCGTCCTCTCGACGACGGTCGAGGGCCCGGAGGCGGAGAGGGCCCTGGAGGC
>CBINDH010000141.1:0-6860 GCA_966249365.1 uncultured Xylanimonas sp.
GCCGAATGCGACCGGAAATGCCATCTCGGCGCGGGGTCCTGCGGGTGTCAGGGGGTCGGGGGATGGTGGTGTGTAGCGGTGACCGATCGGAGGGGATGACGGTATGAGCGAGGGAGTCCGGAACGACGGGGATCGGGGCATGAGCGGCCAGAGTGGCGGCGTCGGTGTCGTCGACACCGTCGTGCTCGACGTGCCCGACGTCGCGGCGGCCGGCGCGTTCTGGAGCGAGCTGCTCGGTGCGCGCGTGATCCAGGAGGCGAGCGACGACGGGGACTTCCTCGTGCTCGGCACGCGCGAGGGATGGCTCGTCGGGGCGCAGCCCGCGCCCGACCTGGTGCCCGCGCGGTGGCCCGGGCAGGATCACCCGCAGCAGCTCCACCTGGACCTGCGGGTCCCCGACCTGGCGGCGGCGACATCGCACGCACTCGCGCTCGGCGCGACGCTGCTGCGCGAGAACCCCACGTGGAACACGCTGGCCGACCCGGCCGGGCACCCGTTCGACCTGTGCCTGAGCGACGAGGTCGACCGCACCACCGTGTGGGGTCTCAACTTCGACGTGCCCGACGCCGCCGCCGCGGCCCGGTTCTGGGCCGCCGTGCTCGGCGAGGGCATCGCCTTCGAGGGCGACGGCATGGCCATGCTCGACGGCCCCCGCACCCTGCTGTTCCAGCAGGTCGAGGACTACACCGCCCCCGACTGGCCCGACCCTGCCCGCCCGCAGCAGCTCCACCTGGACCTGCACATCGGCGACCGCGACCCGGACGACGCCGAGGCCGCCGCCCTCGCGCTCGGCGCGCGGCGACTGGCCGGCGGCGGGGAGACGTTCCGCGTGTTCGCCGACCCGGCAGGGCACCCGTTCTGCCTCTGCTGGGGGTAGGTCCTCAGCGCACCACCAGCGCCGGGTGGCGCGGGTCGTCGAACCGCACGACGACGTCGGCCGTGCGCTCGGGCGCGACCTGGGTGCGGTAGCGGTCGTACGCCGCCAGCTGCCACGCGTCGCCGAGCGGCGTGCCGCGCGTCTCGGCGGCCCGCGTCAGGGCCAGGTGCACGGTGAGGTCGACGTCGAGCCACAACCCCATCGACAGCGACCCGGACACGAGCACCACGGTGCCCGGCGCGGCCTGCACGTACTCGGCGCGCGTGGACCGGTCGGTCACCGGGTCGCGCAGCGTCGGCAGGTAGCGCCCCGACGTCGCGACGGCGGTGAGCACCTCCCGGTTGAGGGCACCGGCGTCGACCCAGCCGTCGAGCAGCGAGTCCGCGTCGCGGCGGCCGTGCTCCAGGCGCAGCGACGCCGGGCGCAGGAAGTCGTCCGTGCGGATCCGGGCCACCGGGCGGCCGGCTGCGCGTAGCGGCTCGACGAGCGCGTCGGCGAGCCGTTCGGGTGCCGTCGCCGGGTGGCCGTCGACGAGCACCCGCGCGGGAGCGGACCCCGGGAGGGCGCGGACACGGTCGACGAGCGAGGTGACCAAGCCGTCGAACGACACGGGTTGCACGCGCACCGCGCCATGCTGTCACGCAGATCTGACCCCAGCAGATTCCCGCACATGGCCCCCGCCTTACCCTGGCATGGTGGAACACGTGATCAGGGTTGGCATCGTCGAGGATGAAGCGCTCATGCGCGGCATGCTCGAGCAGACGCTGTCGGCCGAGACGAACCTCCGCGTCGTGCACTCGGTGCCCGGCGCCACTGAGGCGCGCCTCGTGTTCACCCCCGGCTCGGTCGACGTCGCGCTGCTCGACGTGCACCTGCCCGACGGCAACGGCGTCGCGCTCGGCGTGCAGCTCCAGCGGCAGGACCCGGACCTCGCCGTCATGCTCCTGTCGTCCGAGGACGTCATGGGCCTGTACACCACGGTCCAGGCCGAGGCGCCCCGGCCGTGGTCCTACCTGAGCAAGCGATCAAGCTTCGCCCGGGACGTGCTCACGCGCGCCGTCGCCGCGACCGCCCAGGGGGAGGTCGTGCTCGACCCGTACCTCGTGCAGCGCTCCGAGCCGCGCGTCGGCTCGGCCGTCGCCGACCTCACGCCCGCCCAGTTCGGCGTGCTCCGCCTCGTCGCGGAGGGCCTGTCGAACCAGGCGGTCGCCGAGCGCCTGGGGATCAACACGCGGTCCGTCGAGTCCCACCTCAAGTCGATCTACCAGCGCCTCGGCATCGACGGCGACGGGTCCAACCGCCGCGTCGCGGCCGTCCTGGCGTTCATCGAGCAGACCGGCCGAGCGTGGCGGACCTGATGGTCCGGTCCCCGTCCGGGCGGCAGCACCGCGCCGTGCCGGACGCGCCCCTGTACGACCCCACGCGGACCGGAGTGCTGTTCTCCGTCCTCTACGTGGTGCTCTTCTCGCTCATGTCCCTGGGCACGTGGGCCGGGTGGGGCGGCTGGTACGTCGCGGCCAAGCCGGGCTTCGACGTGGCGATCGGCGAGGCGCTCGCCGTCACGGTGGTCAACCTCGCGTACGGCCTGCTCGTGATCTACGGGACCCTCACGCTCCGTCCCCGGCGCTGGGAGCCGCGCGTCCGGTACCCCGTCATCGCGCTGGTGGCGCTCCTCGGCTCGGTGCCCCGGTCGCTCGGGATGGTCGCCATCTACTCGACGCCGTCGGAGGTCACGTTCGCCGTCGCCGACTGGGCGGCGGGGTTCGCGGCCGGGTTCGTGGCGGTCGCCGCGGGGGTGTACACGGCGGAGATCATCGGCCGTGCCCGCTTCGAGGAGGCCCGCCGGCTGCACGCCGCCCGCCGCGTCGCCAAGGCGGTCGCTGAGCTGCAGAACGAGGAGATGCGTGTGCGGCGCATGGTCGCCGACCGGCTGCACGGCACGCTCCAGTACCAGCTCGTCACGGTGACCGCGGGCCTTGACGGCATCGCCGCGCAGCTCGAGAACGGCACCACACCGGTCGCCGACGCGGCAGCCGAGCTGCGGAGGGCCGCCGAGCGGCTGGAGCAGATCCGTGAGGAAGAGGTGCGCTCGCTGAGCCACGCCGTCTTCCCCAGCGGCATCGACCTCGGCCTCGTCCACGCCGTCGAGACGATGATGCGCCGCCTGCCCCCGCAGATCGACATGGAGCTCGACGTCGGCCCTGCCCTGCGCGACCTTGTCGCGACGCTCGAGAAGCCGCTCCCGACGGCCGAGCGCCTCATCGCGGTCTACGCGGTCGAGGAGGGCATCACGAACGCGCTGCGGCACGGCAACGCGAGGAAGCTGTGGGTCTCCATGGAGATCCACCCGACGCGCGACCCCGCGGCCTGGGTGCTCGAGGTGAGCATCGACGACGACGGCGACGGGCTCACGGCCTCCGACCCCGAGCTCAGCGGGCTGACCCGCCACGCCGACCGCCTCGACGCGTACGACGGCTCGCTCGAGCTCGGCCACAGCGAGCACGGCGGAGCGCGCCTGCTGCTGCGGCTGCCGTTCAACCGGCGCCACCTCCAGCGCGGGTGCCCGGCAGCGGCTCAGCAGGACACTCCGACAGCACCCGGATCATCGCGTCTCGCTCTGCCTGTGTGACCCACAGGCCGTAGGCCCGCTTCACCGACACCTGGCGCGCGACGTACGGGCAGCGGTACGCCTTGTTCGGCGGCAGCCAGGTCGCCGCGTCGCCGTCGCCCTTCTGCGCGTTGAGCCTCCCGCTGACGGCGAGGAGGTTGAGCGGGTCGTTGGCGAGCCGGCGCCGCGTCTCGGGCGTCCACTGCTGCGCGCCCTTCTGCCACGCGTCCGACAGCGCGACGACGTGGTCGATCTGCACCAGCGAGCTCGTCCCCGGGCCGCGCTCGAACGCGGTCGCCTCCCCGGAGTAGGGGTCGTGCAACGTCCCCGTCAGCACCACGCACCCGTGCGTCCCGTCGCGCGTGACGACGTCGGTCAGGTCGCGGGCCAGCACGTCGTTGCGGGTGTCGCACCCGTTGTGGTCGACATCGGCCCATGCGGGGCCGAACTCGTCGCGGCTGAAGCCGGTCTTGGGTGCGCGGCCCTTGACCACCAGCTCGTCGACGGCGGCGAGCGCCGACCCGGGCGCGGTTCCGGGCGCCGGCGGCAGGGCGTCCGGCCCCTGTGTCGCGGTCGCCGACGGCGTCGGGTCGGCCTCCGGCGCCGGGCTCAGCTCGTCGGTCGCCCCCAGCGTGACGGTCGGCGAGGGTGCGGCCGGGACGTCGTCGGCGGCACCGTGCGAACCGAACGCGATGACGATCGCGGCGGCGGCAAGGGCCACCACCAGCCAGAACGGGCGACGGCGGGGGGCGGATCTCACGGGGATAACTGTGCCCGCTCCGTCCGACATGTCCGAACCAGCAAACTTCACCCGCACGGACGGCGTCGGGCGACCTCTTGTCCAGGAGCGCCACTCCTCGACGAAGGGACCCCCATGACCGCCACCTCGCCCGCGACCGTCCAGCCCACCACCGCCGCACCGCGCCGACCCGGCGTGCCCGCCCGGGTGCTCGCGGGGTTGGGGGCAGCACTCCTGGCAGGAGCGGTCGCGGGAGCGGTGGCCCGCGCGCTGATGCGGCTCATCAACCTGGTCGGCGGCGAGCAGGGCGAGTTCAGCGTCGTCGGGACGGCGATGATCCTCCTGGTCTTCGGCGTCGCGATGATCCCCGGGGCCGTCGCCCGGGCGCTCGACGCCCGACGCACCGCCGTCGTGCTGCTGACGCTCGGGGCGGGGTTCGTGGCTTTCCAGGGGACGGTCATCGCGACCCAGGACCTCGCGGCGCTCGACCTCGGTGACCTCGCGACCGGTCAGTGGCTCGCGCTCGCCGCGATCCTCGTCGCGTTCGCGGCGTCGTTCGTCGGGCTCGCAGTGCTCGCCTGGCGCTTCGCGGGGCGGTTCACGCGCCGCTGAGCCCCGCGCGGCTCAGGCGTGCTCGCGCCAGCCCGGGAACACGCGCTCCAGGGCGATCGGCAGCTCGACGGACTCGCCGTCCTTGCCACCCTCCCCCAGCACCATGGGCGGACGCGCAGGCGTCGGGCGGACGCCCTTGAGCCGGTCGAGGCCCGAGAGCGGGGCGATGAGCATGTAGAACTTCCCGTCGGTGCCGAGCGCGGCGGTGCGGTCGAACCGCAGGTACCAGCCCTTGAGCGGGGTCCGGGCCACGCCGCGCCCGCCGTACCCGCGCACGCGCAGCGGCACGGGGGCCGGCCCGTGCGCGGTGACGACGGGCAGGAACTCCGCGAGCAGGCCCTCGGCCTGCTGGTGCACGGCGTCCTGCCTCGCGCGCAGGCGCTCGGCCTGCACGCGCGCCGCCTCGGTCCGCTGCTCCGCCCAGTCATCGGTCACCCGGGGATTCTCCCATCGCCCGCGGGGCCGGGACGCCGTCGGACGCGTGAGCGCTCAGCGGTTGGCGACGTAGACGCGCAACGCGTCCCGGACGAACGTCGCGCCCGCCTCGCCGCCGTAGTTCGCCGCGAACCGCTCGTCCGCGACGTACATGTCCCCCAGGCCCAGCAGGTACTCGTCCGCGGCACGCCCGGACTCGTAGCCCGGCGTTCCGGGGATCGAGGCGAGCCAGGCGGCGTGCCGGGCGGCGAGCGCCTGCGCCTCGTCTGACTCGGGGCTGACACCCGCCTCGGCCGCTGCGACCCAGGCGGCGCTGAGGTCGGCGACCCGGCCCATCCACTCCTTCTTCGCGTCGGCGTCGAGCGAGCGCCACCAGCGGTCGCCGCGCGCGTACGCGTCGCGGCCCCACCGTTCCTCGACCTCGTCGCGGTACTGCGTGTTGTCGAACCCGTCGAGCATGTCGTCGGCCATGAGTTCCTCTCCTGTCTCGAGCGCCGCGAGCGTTCGCCGCACGGACGCGATCTGCCGGTCCAGCCGACGGCGTTCGCCGCGCAGCTGCTCCAGGTGGTCGGTGAGCGCCGAGGCGACGTCGCCCTGCTCGTGCAGCACGCGTGCGACGTCGCCGAGCCCCAGCCCGAGCTGTCGCAGCAGCAGGATGCGCTGCAGGTGCACGACGGCGTCACGGTCGTAGTAGCGCAGACCGCCCGACCCGGTGCGGGTGGGCGGCAGCAGCCCGACGGCGTCGTAGTGCCGCAGGGTGCGGCTGGTGACGCCGGCGAGCCGCGCGACCTCCTGGATCGACCACTCCATGCGCACGACGGTACGGGTTGACGTTGCGTCAACCGCAAGTCCCCGACGAGCGCTAGCGTCGACGCATGGCGATCCTCCATCACGCGACCCTGGTCCCGACCAAGCTCGAGCTGCTCGAGGCGTGGCTGCCGACGCAGCCGTGGTTCCCCGGCTCGGACGCCGCCGGGCTGGAGCGGGTCGCGGCGTACCGGTTCGACGACCCCGACGGCGAGGTGGGCATCGAGTCGCTCCTCGTGCGCGCGCCCGGCGGCCCGCTCGTCCAGGTGCCGCTCACGTACCGCGGCGCCCCGCTCGACGGCGCGGAGGCGCACCTCGTGGGCACGATGGAGCACTCGGCGCTCGGGCCGCGCTGGGTGTACGACGCCGTCGGCGACCCCGTGTACGTCGCGGAGGTGACGCGCGTGATCCGCGAGGGCGACAGCGAGGCCGAGCAGCACTACGAGACCCCGGACGGGCCCGAGCGGGTCGACTCGCCGACGCACGTGCGCGGCAGCGGCACGGCGCCCATCCCGGCCGCGCTCGCGGTGGTGCGGGTACTGGACGGCACGACGACGGCGCACCCCGACGCCGGGACCCTGACGGGGACGTGGCCCGGCCAGGACACCCCGGCGGTGCTGGTCACGCTGACCCCCTGACCGGCACCGCCCGGGACCGTCTCCCGGCCGGCATGTACGCAACGGCACCCGGATCGCTCCTGAGGTGATGGATGGCGGGCACGGCCCACCACCTTCCCCAGACCTTGCCGTCATCGTGGCGGCCGACCTCGGAGGCCCTCACGG
>CBINDH010000142.1:0-6854 GCA_966249365.1 uncultured Xylanimonas sp.
CTGCTGGTTGAGCCCCGTCGAAACCGGCCCCTGCTGGTTGAGCCCCGTCGAAACCCTTGACCCGCGTGGCAGGGTCGACACGTGAAGTCCTCCCTGATCGCCTACCGCCTGCGGGCGCAGCGCATGGCCGGCGAGCCCGCCCCGGACGGCGCCGCCGCCGTCGGCCATCTCGGCGGGGTGCAGTCGCAGCTGCACGACATGTCCCTGTGGGCGCTGTCGGGGCGCACGGGGCGGTCGCGGGCCGAGCTCGCCGCGGAGTTCGAGGCGGGCGCGTTCGTCCGCACGCACGTCCTGCGCCCGACGTGGCACCACGTCCTGGCGGCGGACCTGCCGGACCTCCTCGAGCTCACGGCACCGCGCGTGCGCCGGTTCCTCGACGGGGGCAGCGCCACCTCGGTCATCGCCGCCGCGGAGCGGAACGCGGCCGCCGACGTCGCGGTCGCGTTCGTGCGCGAGCACGGCCCGGTGACCCGGGCGGAGGTGGCGGCACGCCTGGCAGAGGAGGGCATGACCGGGCCGGACGGCGGCTGGACCACCGTCCCGCTCGCCTTCGTCCTGACCGAGGCGGAGCTGCGCGGCGCGATCGGCAGCGGGCCGATGAAGGGCAAGCAGCACACGTACCGGGCGCTCGACCTGCCGCCGTCGTCGCGCACGCCCGACGAGCGGCTCGCCTGGCTGGCCGCCACCTACGTGCGCGGCCACGGCCCCGCACGGCCGGAGGACCTGGCGTGGTGGGCGTCGCTGCCGGTCACCGTCGCGCGCCGCGCGTTCGCGCTCGCGGACCTGCGCCCGGTCACCCTCGAGGGCGTCGACCTGTTCACGGCGGACGACGCGGGGCCCGAGCCCGACGAGGTGCCCGCCGCGATGCTGCTCGCCAACTTCGACGAGCTGATCTCCTACCGCCGCGACCCCGGCGACTGGGGGCCGCACGCCACGGACGCCGTGCTGCGCGCGCAGGGCCTGCTGCTGGTCGACGGCGCCCTCGGCGGGATGTGGACCCGTGCGGAGTCGGCGAAGGCGGTGTCCGTCGCGGTGACGGCGGCCGCGCCCCCGACGCGACGGGTCCGGGCCGCCCTGGAGGCGGAGGCCGAGCGCTATGGCCGGTTCGCGGGCCTGCCGGCGGAGCTCTCGGTGTCCTGAGGCCCCGCCGGCAGAGCCGTCACGCGAAGTCGAACAACGGCGGGAAGGCCAGCACGACCACCGCGGCCCACGCCGCGTAGACGGGCAGGTAGCGCGTCTGCCAGCGCTCGACGGCGTCGAACGTGCCGCGTCTGCGCAGGAACCGCCACAGCAGCCAGCCGGTGCCCACGAGGTGCACGAACAGCACGACGTTGAGGCCGAGCGCGGCGGTCTTGTTGGCCGTCCAGCCGGCGTCGGCGATGCGCGTGACCATCGCCGTCAGGGCGAGGACGTTGACCGCGAACGCCGCGACCACGAGCGTGAGCTGCAGCCAGTCGAACGGCTTGCCGGGAGCGAGCGGGTCGCGGGCGCTGATCGAGTAGAGCAGCAGCGCGAGGACGAGCACGAGGATCGCGTCCATGAGGATGAGCAGCTCGCGGTCGACGGCGGTGAGCGGCCCTCCGGTGAGCAGCGCGACGAACGCGGCGACGAGCAGGGCGAGCGTCAGCGGCGTGAAGACCCGCGTGAGCACGGGGGCCATGTTCTCGACGACGTTCTTCTTCGCCTCGACGAGCCAGGCCGCGACGAGGAACGCGCCGGGGACGGCGAACGGCAGGAGCCAGCTCTCGAAGAACGGCTCGATGTCGATGTCGACGACCCCGAACGTGGCGAACGTCAGGGCGATGAGCAGACCGCCGCCCATGCCGATGAGCGCGAAGTAGATGATCAGCTCGCCCGTGAACCTCACGAAGTCCATGCGCCGCGCGTGGTCGCGCCACGCTCCGGCGGTGTACGCGACGCCGAGCAGCAGCCACAGCAGCACGGGCAGGTGCGTGGCGGCCAGCGTATAGGTCATCCCGGTGCCGACGTCGTCGCCCACGGGCACGAACGGGTAGAGGTTGACGACGACGGCGACGGCCGCGGCGACCGCCACGAGCAGCCCGGAGACGCGGGCGGGCAGGCGGCGCGACCAGGCGAAGTACGCGGCGAGGAACGGCAGCACCGCGAACCCGACGTTCAGGCCGAACGTGGCGTCGTCGTCGAGCGCGAGGAGCGCCTTGACGACCAGGCCCGCGCCCACGGCGAGGGCGACCAGCACGCCGAGGTCGCGCCAGCGTCCGTCGGCCTCCGAGGGTGCGTCGGGCACGAGCACGAGCTGCTTCCAGAGCCGCTCGGAGTGCTCGCGGGCGAACTCGCGCGAGACGTCGTCGAGGTTGCCCATGCGGCGCACCGCGACGAGGAAGGCCTCGTCGTCGTCCAGGCCTCCGGCCCGCAGGTCGGCGACGCGGCCGCGCAGGTTGTACTCGAGCTCGGCCGCGTCGTCGGGCGTGATCGCCTTGCGCCGGAGCACCCAGGCGCGCCACTGGTCGATCTGGTCCTCGAGGCAGGCGCGCTCGTCGAGGGAGAACTGCTCGCTCATGCCCAGGCCTCCGCCGTCGCGGGCCCGGGGAGGGCGTTCCAGACCTGGCGCAGCGCGTCGGCGACGACGTCCCACTGGGCCTGCCGCGCCACGAGCGCCTCGCGGCCGGACGGCGTCAGCGCGTAGTGCTTGCGCTTGCGTCCCGCCTCGGAGACGCCCCACTGGGCCGAGACCCAGCCGTTGCGCTCCAGGCGGTGCAGCAGCGGGTAGAGCATGCCGTCGGTCCACTGCATGCGGCCCCCGGACCGCTCGCCGACCCGTTGGAGGATGGCGTACCCGTGCAGGTCGCCGTCGGCGAGGATGCCCAGGACCAACGGCGTCGCGGAGGCTGCGACCAGGTCCTTGTCGATGTGCACGTGCGTGCTCCAATACCTCGAAGTGCTAGGGGTTCGAACCCTAGCACCGCAAGGTATGGATGCCTAGCGCTGCGAGGTATGCCTAGGCCTCGCCCTCGCGGTCCGTCGCCCGCTCGTGCTCCGCGGTGTAGTCCGGCCGGGCCGGCTGCGCGACCTGGTCGGAGAGCTCGCCTCCGTCCCGGCCGCCGAACGGGCGGCCATGGTCCGCGAACTCGTCGCGCACGAAGGTCAGCGACCAGTCCCCCACCGTGAACGTCGCGCCGGTGTGCAGGCGCTGGTCGCCCGGCTTGTCGACGTAGTGCCCACCGGCGACGGTCGGGGCGGTGCCCTCGCGGCTGAGATGCAGCACGTACTCGTCGCGGTCGTCGTGACGGATGACCGCGTGCACCGGGGCGAGGCCCTCGAGGCGCAGGTCCGCGTCGGGCGCCGAGCCGATCCGGGTCACCTCACGGGTGATGGGGAACTCGCGCTGGCGCTCGCCCTCCCACACCCAGCCCTCGTCGCCGATCATGAGCCGGGGGTTGCCGGCACCGTATGCCGCGTGCGTCGTGCCGACGTCGTGCGGGTCCGTCGACTGCGGATCGGCGACGTGCGGGTCGTGGGCGTACGGGTCGGTGGCGTCGATCTCGGCCATCGTTCCTCCTCGGGGTGTCGCCGTCAGGCACCGGGGTCCTCAGTCCGTGGCAGCGTCGCCCCTCCACCGTGACCCGGCCTGCGGGCACTCGCACGTGCGAGTGCCCGCAGGCCTGCTTAGCGTCGAGGAAGTTCGGCCTATGTGAACATGCTGACCCCGCCGGGCCCGACCAGCAGCCCGACGACGATGAGCACCACACCCCACAAGAACTCGCGTCGGACGAGGGCGACGATGCCCGCGATGACCAGGATGACGGCGATGATCCACAGAATGAGCTCCATGGGTCCTCCTTCACGAAGGCTGTCCGGTATCGCCCAGACCTGACGGACCGTCCAGCTCGACCCGCCCATCGTGGCCGTTCAGCGGCCAGCTCGCACGTCAGACCCGAAGGAGCCGCCATGACCCCGTACTTCTCGCACCGGAGCCGGCCGTGAAGGCCACCCGAGCGATCTACGTCGCCACCCTCGTCGTCATCGCAGCCGGGCTCGCCTGGGTCATCGTCTGGGCGGCGACGGGCCGATGAGCACCCGCGAGCCGCGCCACGGGTGGCGCAAGGTCGTCCACGAGAACGCGCTGTCGCTCGCGTTCGGCCTGCTGTTCCTCGGCACGCTGGCCGGTCAGGCGTTCGCCGGGCTCGCGCGCTTCAACCGCGAGCAGACGGACGCCGGCGCCGCGCCCTGGAGCCTCGGGCGCTACGTGACCTCCAGCGAGTTCGGCGTCGACGTCCTCGAGAACTGGCAGTCGGAGTTCCTGCAGTTCCTGCTGTTCATCCTCGCCACCGTGTGGCTCGTGCAGCGGGGCTCGCCGGAGTCCAAGCCGCTGGACCGGGTAGGCCGCGAGTCCGAGGCGCAGCAGCTCCTGGGCGCCCACGCCGGCCCGGCGTCGCCCCGCTGGGCGCGTGCGCGCGGCCTCCGCCAGACGCTCTACTCCCACTCGCTCGGGATCGCCATGGGCACGGTCTTCGTGCTGAGCTGGCTCGGGCAGTCGATGGCGGGAGCAGTCGCGTACTCGCACGAGCAGGTGCGCGACGGCCACGACGCCGTCACCTGGGCGCAGTACCTCCGGCTCCCGGACTTCTGGGACCGCACCCTGCAGAACTGGCAGTCCGAGTTCCTGGCCGTTCTGTCGATGGTGATTCTCTCGGTCTACCTGCGCGAACGCGGCTCTCCGGAGTCGAAGCCCGTGGGCGCTCCCCATGACGCCACGGGGGTCGAGGGGTAACGTTGCCGACGAGGAGTCAGGACAAGGCCCTCCGAGCACGTCCCCGGAGGTTTCGATGTCCGTCCCCCCTCCCACCCCTCTCGCCGGTCCTGTCGACGCTGAGGACGTCGCCCGGATCCTCGGCGCCGGCGTGCCCCTTCTCGTCGGCCGCATCAAGGTCGACCTCGCCACCGGCCGCTGCGCCTGGTCGCCCGAGGTCGAGTTCATGCACGGCCCCTCGACGGGCGATCTCACGCTCGCGTCGCTGCAGTCCAGCATCCACCCCGACGACCAGGAGCGGGTCGCGACCGCCGTCGTCGACTCGGCACGCCGTGGTCGACCGTTCGCCGCGGCGCACCGTGTCGTCGACTCCCGGGGGCGGACGCGGACCCTCGTGGTGGTCAGCACGCGTCGCACGCGCTCCGGCGAGGCGGTCGAGGGCGCCGTCGTCGACGTCACCCCCGCGCAACGCGAGGCGCTCGAGCGCGAACGGTTCGGTGCCGTCTCGCGCGCCATGGTGGAACGTGCCGCGGTCGAGCGCGCGATCGGTGCGCTCATGGTCCTCGGCGGGTTCGACGACGACGAGGCGGCCCGCCTCGTGCACAACGCCGGGAACCGCGTCGGTGTCTCCTCCGCCGAGGCCGCGTCGCAGATCCTGACGACGCTCTCGCAGACCGTGTCCGACCCCGACGCCGCGACCTACGCTCTCGCCGAGGTGCACGCGGTGTCCCGGCACGACACCGCGCTGCTCGCACGCCGTCAGAGGCGCGCGTCGTAGCGCACGAATCCCTCGCGGAGCACGACGACGGCCTCCCGGCCCGGCTCCCGCCGATCGGCGGGAGCCGGGAGCCGGGCGACGTCCTCCCACCGCGCCAGGAACGTCCCGCGGTGCAGACGAGCCAGGAGACCGCCGAGGGGCCACGGGCTGCTCACCTGGGACCGCTCGAACCCCAGGAACGACGTGCGCGTCCGCGGCGAGACCACCAGTCCGTGCAGCCGCGGCCGGGCCAGGACGCCGTCGAGCGGACCGTCCAGCACCAGCCGCAGGTCGATGACCCAGCCAAGGGCCTCGCCGGTCTCGCTGCGGACGCGTACGTCGAGCACGTCGGAGGCGATCATGGCCGGTGCCTCCAGCCCGGGATGCGCGCGATGACCTGGTCGCGGACCCAGCGCTCGACCCAGGTGACGTCGAGGTCGGCCGCGCGCGCCGACACGCGAACCACGGTGCCCGCGTCCGTGACCATGCGCCACGGCAGCCGGTGCCAGCGCGACGCCGGAGCCCGGCCGCCGAAGATGCGCGCGGCCAGCACCGGACCCGAGAGCAGCGCCACGACGTGCGGCGGGCTCCCCCCGGGCTCGGCGTCGGCCAGCTCGAGGTCGCCCACGACGAACAGGGGCACGTCGTCGGGATCGAGGACCTGACGGTCCAGCAGGTGCAGGCGGGCGTCGAGCACGCGCCCCGGCACGCCGCTCATCCGCCGGCCCTCGTCGCGATCATCAGCGGGATCGCCGCGAGCGCCGCGACGCTCAGGATCCCCAGGTACACCACACCCAGCACGTTCATCGCCCTCCCGTTCGTGTGCTCCCCCATGTACTCGGGGTCGTTCGCGACCACGAGGATCGGCAGGTAGGTCAGCGGCAGCGCGACCGCCGAGAACACCACCGAGTACTCGGTCACGGCGATGGGGTCGACGTTCGTGAGCAGCACCGCGACGGCCACGACCAGGGCGACGATCATCGCCAGGTGGAACCGCGCGGCGTCGGCCGGCCTGCGGAACTTGCCCCACGACCAGCCGAGGAACTGCGCGAGCGTGTATCCCGTCGACAGGGCAGTCTCGAGCGCCGCTCCGAAGGTCGCCGCGGCGATCCCGACGATGATGACGGCGACGAGCAGCGTCCCACCCGCCTGCGCGACCGGCAGCACCAGCTGGGCCATCGAGTCGACCTCGATGCCGCGCGGCAGCAGCACGATCGCCGCGCACGCCGCGATCGCCACGGACAGCAGACCACCGAGCGGGAACCCGATCAGCACGTTGGTCCGCGACGTCGCCAGGTCGCGCACCGTCCAGCCCTCCTCGACGCCGCCCGAGGAGAAGAAGAACACCTCGTACGGCGTCATCGCCGC
>CBINDH010000143.1:0-6834 GCA_966249365.1 uncultured Xylanimonas sp.
CGCGCTGCGTCGAGCCGGTCGTGGTACGGCTCCGCGAGGTGCTCGGTGCGCACCCCGGGTCGGCCGAGGTGCACCTGACGGTCGTCGAGCCCGGCAAGAAGACGGTCGTGCGGGCCGCGGACGCGCTGCGCGTCGAGAAGTCGCCCGCCCTGTTCGGCGACCTCAAGGCGCTGCTGGGACCGACGTGCCTGGGCTGACCTGGAGCGACGACGGGTCGGCGGACGGGCGGTTCCGCCTCGTCCCCGCGGCGTACGTGTTCCTGCTGCGCCCCGGGCCCGACGGCGGCGCGGACGAGGTGCTGCTCCAGCTTCGCCAGGGCACCGGCTTCATGGACGGCCACTGGGCCGCGGGTGCGGCGGGCCACGTCGAGGCCGACGAGTCGGTGGTCGAGGCCGCCGTGCGCGAGGCACGCGAGGAGCTGGGCATCGACCTCGACCCGGGCGACCTGGTGCCGCTGACGGCGCTGCACCGCGGCGAGCCGGGCGGGCCGGCGCTGGAGCAGCGCATCGACATCTTCTTCGAGGCACGCCGCTGGGCGGGCGAGGCGCGCACGCTGGAAGCGACGAAGTCGGCCGACCTGCGCTGGTTCCCGCTCGACGCGCTGCCCGAGCCCGTCGTGCCGCACGAACTGCTGGTGCTGGAGGCGATCGTCGCGGGCGACGTGCCGCGGCTCATGGTGGTCGGCTTCTGATGCTGCGCCTGAACCCGGAGCAGCTCGTCTTCGTCACCGAGCGCCACCTGGCGACGCTCACGACGCTGCGTGCCGACGGGTCACCGCACGTGACTCCGGTCGCGTTCATGTGGGACGCGCCCACGGGCACCGCCCTGATGACCACCGAGCGCAGGTCGGCCAAGGCGGTCAACGCCCGCCGGCGCGGGCCGGGCGGTGAGGCGCCGCGCGCGGCGCTGTGCCAGGTCGACGGCGGCCGCTGGCTGACGATCGAGGGCACGATCGAGGTCGACGAGGACCCCGAGGTGGTGGCCGACGCGGTCGCCCGGCACACCCGGCGGTACCACGCCGACGACGCGATGGTGGACCGGGTGGTGCTGCGGCTGACGGCCGACCGCGTGATGGCCAGCGACTACATGGCGTGACGCGCTAGCCGACGACGGCGGCGCGCTCGCCCTGCGGGTCGGCCACGGTCACGACGTCGCCGCGCCCGAGCTGCCGCCCCCGCCGCGTCTCGACCTCGCCGTTGACGCTGACCTCGCCGTCGGCGATGAGGTCGCGGGCCTCGTTGCCCGTGTCGGCGAGCCCGGCGAGCTTGAGGAACTGGCCGAGGCGGATCATGTCGTCGCGGATCGGGACGGCGTCGGGGTTCATGATCCGATCATCCCAGCAGGGGTGATGCGGCACCGACCTAGACTGACCGGGTGATCCAGCGCATCGACCTTCGGGGCCGCACGCTCACGCGCCGCGACCTGCTCGCCGTCCTCCCGCGCGCCGAGGTGGGGGTGGACGAGGCCCTGTCCGCCGTCACGCCCATCGTCGAGGACGTCCGACACCGCGGCGCCGCCGCGCTGCGCGACATCGCCGAGCGGTTCGACGGCGTACGACCCGAGACGCTGCGCGTGCCCGCCGGCGCGCTGCAGGATGCGCTGGCCGCCCTGACGCCCGCCGTCCGGGCCGGGCTCGAGGAGGCCATCACCCGGGTCCGCAAGGTCCACACCGCGCAGGTCCCGCCCGAGCACGTCACCGAGCTGGCGCCCGGCGCCGTCGTGCGCCAGCGCTACATCCCCGTCGAGCGGGTCGGCCTGTACGCCCCGGGCGGCCTGGCCGTGTACCCGTCGAGCGTCATCATGAACGTCGTCGCGGCCCAGGCCGCCGGCGTCGAGGGCATCGCGCTCGCGTCGCCGCCGCAGAAGGACCACGGCGGCCTGCCGCACCCCACGATCCTCGCCGCGTGCGCGCTGCTCGGTGTCGACGAGGTCTACGCCGTCGGCGGTGCTCAGGCGGTCGCGATGTTCGCCTACGGCGCCGTGGGGAGCGAGCCGCAGGACGGCGAGATGCTGTGCGAGCCGGTCGACGTGGTCACCGGGCCGGGCAACGTGTACGTCGCGGCCGCCAAGCGCCTGGTCCGCGGCGTCGTCGGCATCGACGCGGAGGCCGGTCCCACGGAGATCGCCGTGCTCGCCGACGACACCGCCGACGCAGGGCACGTCGCGCTCGACCTCATCAGCCAGGCGGAGCACGACCCGATGGCGGCGTCCGTGCTGGTCACGCCGTCGGAGGCGCTCGCCACGGCCGTGGAGGAGCGTCTCGGCGACCTCGCCGCGGCGACCAAGCACTCGGCGCGGGTGGCGACGGCGCTGGACGGCCCGCAGTCCGCGATCGTGCTGGTCGACGACGTCGAACAGGGCGTCCAGGTGGTCGACGCCTACGGCGCCGAGCACCTCGAGCTGCAGACGGCCGACGCGGCGGCGCTCGCCGACCGCATCCGCAACGCGGGCGCGATCTTCGTCGGCCCGTGGGCTCCCGTGTCCCTCGGCGACTACATGGCCGGCTCGAACCACGTGCTCCCGACCGGCGGCACGGCGCGGTACGCGAGCGCGCTGAGCGTGCTGTCGTTCCTCAAGTCGGTGCAGGTCATCGAGTACACGCGCGACGCCCTCGCCGACCTCGCGGACCGGATCGTCGCGGTCGCCGACGACGAGGACCTGCCGGCACACGGCGAGGCTGTGCGCGGCCGATTCGCATGACGGACGCCGCGGGCTAGGGCCGATCGGCATGGCGGCGGTCGTGCTGCTCACCGGGATGTCCGGGGCGGGCAAGACGGCGGCGCTCGACGCGCTGGCCGCCCGCGGCCACGCCGTGCGCGACCTCGACTACGACGGCTACTCGGTGCTCGCCCGAGCGCCCGAGGAGCCCGTCGGCTGGGAGCAGCTCTGGGACCTGCCGAAGGTCCGCGCGCTGCTCGACTCCCGCGCCGACGGCACGCTGTTCCTCGCGGGCACGGTGCGCAACCAGGGTGCGCTCTACGACCGGTTCGCGGCTGTCGTGCTGCTCACCGCGCCGCCCGAGGTGATGCTGCGCCGGGTCGAGACACGCACCGACAACCCCTACGGCAAGGACGCGGCCGGACGCGCGCAGATCGAGCACGACATCGCCGAGGTCGAGCCGCTCCTGCGGGTCCGCGCGACCCATGTCGTGACGACCGACCGCCCGCTCGACGACGTGGTGGACGACCTGGAACGCATCGCCGCGGCGGTCGGGTGGCTCAGCCGCCGTACCGGTCCGCGATCGCGCGACCCCGGGCCGCCAGCGCCGCGCGGACCTCGTCCGGGCCCAGCACCTCGACCTCGGGGTCCCAGCCCGCGAGCTGGCGCGCGAGCATCTCGACCGTGTTCGACCCGACCTCGAGGCGCTGCCACCCGTCCGGGTCCGCGCCGACGACGCGCACGTGCCGTGCCCCGAGCGTCTCCCGCAGCGGGTCGACCACGGCGGGGTTGGCCCGGACGGTCGCGACGACGGCGTTGCGCAGGCGCTCCATGCGCTCGCGGACCGCGTCCCACGCGGCGTCGAGGTCGAGGTCGTCGGGCGGCTCGAAGGCCGTGTCCTCGACGACGAGGTCGCGCATGCGGTCGACGCGGTAGGCGCGCGCCGTGCCAGCTCCAGTGTCGGCGAGCAGGTACCACAGCCCCGACTTGTCGACGAGGCCCCACGGAGCGGCGGCGACCTCGTGGTCGCGGTACCCGAAGCGCACGCGCCGCCGGGCGACGACGGCGTCGCGCAGCCGGTCGCGGAGCGCGGGCGAGGGTGTCGCGACGCGGCCCCAGCGCGCCCGGTCGACGACGACGGCGGCGCTCGTGGCGCGCGCGGGGGCGCGGAAAGGTTCGGGCAGGGCGCGGACGAGCTTGCGCGCTGCCGCCGCGAGCTCGGGGGAGACGTCGGCCTCGGGCCCGAGGAGCGTGAACAGCGCCTGCATCTCCCCGAACGTGAGCCCGCTGAGGTCGGTGCGTGCGCCGCCCAGGAGCTGCCAGCCGCCGCCGCGCCCACGCTGCGGGTACACGGGGATCCCTGCCGACGAGAGCGCCTCGAGGTCGCGGCGCGCGGTCGCGACGGAGACCTCGAGGTGTCCCGCGAGCTCGCGTGCGGTGAGGGTGCCGCGCGCCTGCAGGAGCAAGAGGGCGGCGACGAGACGGTCGGCGCGCATGCGTTCACCTTCGCACAAAAAGTAGTCAGAAGGTGAGCAGTTTGCGGAGGCAGGGTGGAACCGTCACAGCACCGACCCAGGGACGGAGACCCCGATGCTTCAGGGAATGGCGACAAGCAACATCCAGGTGAGCGACGTGCCCGCGGCGAGTGCCTGGTACGCCGAGCTGTTCGGCGTCGAGCCGTACTTCGTGCGCGACGGGTACGTCGAGTTCCGCATCGGCCGCGACGCGGACGAGTTCGGGATCGTCGACGAGCGCTTCGTCCCGGGCGCCGCGGGCCGGGCGCCCGGCGGGCAGTTCGTCTACTGGGCGGTCGACGACGTCGCCGCCGCGGTCGAGGCGTTCGTCTCGCGGGGTGCGACGCCGGCCGAGCCCCGGACAGAGCGTGGTCCCGGGTTCGTCACGGCGTCGGTCATCGACCCGTGGGGCAACGTCGTCGGCGTCATGGAGAACCCGCACTGGCGCGGCGACGAGTGACGTCGTCTGCGGTCACCGGACGCCGAGCACGAAGGGGAAGACGCGCGCCGCGCCCGCCTGGCGCAGCAGCCGGGCGGCCACGGTGAGCGTCCAGCCCGTCTCGGTCCAGTCGTCGACCAGCAGCACCGAGCGGCCCGGCAGGCCGCGCAGCGCGGGCTCGGAGAGCTGGAGCTCGAGGCGCCGGACGACCCCCGCGAGCCGCATCGCCGAGTTCACGTCGTGGCGGCCCGGCTCCTCCGACCCGGCCGCGGGTCCGACGGCGCCGATCATGGGCACGCCCAGGTAGCGGGCCAGCCCGTCGGCGAGGTGGTAGGTGAGCTGGGGCCGGGTGACCGAACGGACCGCGACGACGGCCTCGACCAGCAGCGGGGGCGGGTCCGCCTCCGGGTCGTCCGCCGCGGGGTCGTCCCGCAGCGCGTCCCAGTCGTCGAGGACGCGCGCCGCGGCCCGACGCAGGGGCACCGGCAGCTCGCCGTCGGGGGCCCCGGGGGCCAGCAGGTCGCGCAGCGGACCCGACCAGCCGAGCCCGTCGAGGCGTGCGATCGCCCGGCCGGTCTCCGCGACCTCGTCCGGGGCGAGCCTGCCGCGCAGGTCCAGCCCGATCGCGGCGAGCCCCGACGGCCAGAGCTTGCGCGGCTCGACCTCGACGCCGGGCCGGTCCATCTCGTGCCGGGCCGCGGCCACGGCCTCGACGTCGGGCGCGGCGGGCAGCTCGACGCCGCCGCAGCGGTCGCAGCGCCCGCACCGCCAGGCGTCGGCGTCCGGGCCGGTGAGCTCGGGGTCGTCGAGCTGGCGGCGCAGGTACGCCATCCGGCACCCGGGCGTGCGGACGTACCCGACCATCGCCTGCTGCTCGGCCTCGCGCGTCGCGGCCACGCGCGCGTAGCGCTCGGCGTCGTACGCCCACGGCTGCCCGGTGGCGGTCCAGCCGCCCTGCACGCGCCGCACCGCGCCGTCGACGTCGAGCACCTTGAGCATCGTCTCCAGGCGGGTTCGCTTGAGGTCGACGAGCGGTTCGAGCGCCTGCGTCGACAGCGGCGCGCCCGCCTGCTCGAGCGCGCGCAGGGTGGCGCGCACCTGCCCCTCGGCGGGGAAGGCCTGCGACCCGAACCAGTCCCAGATCGCGCGGTCCTCCTGACCGGGCAGCAGCACAACGACGGCGGAGTCGACGCCGCGGCCCGCGCGACCCACCTGCTGGTAGTACGCGATGGGGGAGGCGGGCGCACCCAGGTGCACGACGAACCCCAGGTCGGGCTTGTCGAAGCCCATGCCGAGCGCCGACGTCGCGACGAGCGCTTTGACCCGGTTCTCCTTGAGGTCCGCCTCGAGCGCCTCGCGCTGCGTCGGGTCCGTGCGGCCGGTGTACGCGGCGACGGCGAGCCCGGCCGCGCGAAGCTGCTCGGCCACCTGCTCGGCGGCCGACACCGTCAGGCAGTAGACGATGCCCGACCCCTCGACGTCCTGCAGCGTCTCGGCGAGCCACGCCACGCGCGTCGGCTGGTCGGGCAGCTCGAGGACGGCCAGGTGCAGCGACTCGCGGTCGAGCGGGCCGCGCAGCACCAGCACGTCGGCCTCGGGGGTGCCGTCGGCGTGCACCGCGAGCTGCTCGGCGACGTCGCGCGTGACCCGCTCGTTGGCCGTCGCCGTCGTCGCGAGCACGGGGATGCCCGCGGGCAGCTCGGCCAGGAGGGTGCGGATGCGGCGGTCGTCGGGCCGGAAGTCGTGCCCCCAGTCGGAGATGCAGTGGGCCTCGTCGATCACCACGAGGCCCGCGTCGGCCGCGAGCCGCGGCAGCACGTCGTCGCGGAACCCGGGGTTGTTGAGCCGCTCGGGCGAGCACAGCAGCACGTCGACCTCGCCCGCCGCGATCTGCGCGTGGACCGACTCCCACTCGGTGACGTTGGCCGAGTTGATCGTCACCGCGCGGATGCCCGCCCGGGCGGCCGCGGCGATCTGGTCGCGCATGAGCGCCAGCAGCGGCGAGATGATCACGGTCGGCCCCGCGCCGCGGGCCCGCAGCAGCGACGTCGCCACGAAGTACACGGCCGACTTGCCCCACCCGGTGCGCTGGACGACCAGGGCGCGGCGCCGGAACGCGGCCAGCGCCTCGATCGCGCGCCACTGGTCCTCGCGCAGCACCGCGTCGTCGCGGCCCACGAGCGCGCGCAGCGCCTGCTCCGCCTGGTCCCGCAGCGTCCCGCC
>CBINDH010000144.1:0-6828 GCA_966249365.1 uncultured Xylanimonas sp.
TTCGTCGGCGGGCGCTGCGCCGGCCGGGGGTGGTGCCGGGCGTGCGGTGCAGGCGTGGACGACGACGGCGAGCGCCCCGAGCGCGGCCACGGCGGCACCGACGAGCACGGCCGCGAGCGCCGCCGGCTCGAGCGCGCTCCAGCCCGCCCACCGCGCGGCGGCGTCGGCGAGCGTGTCGCCGGGCCCGCGGTAGAACGCGCCGAGCGCCCACACGATGCCTGCCGTCCCGGCGACGACGGCGAGCGTGGTGACGACGGCGAGCGCGATGCGGGCCCGGCTCTCGCGCCTGCCGACGGCGTGCCACAGCCCGACGGCGACCAGCGCGCCGAGGGCCGCGAGCGCACCGTAGACGTAGCGCCCGTGCAGCGCGACGAGCCGTCCGGTCTCGGACCAGAACTGCCACGCGTTGAAGACGACTCCGAACGTCAGCCCGGCGGGCAGCCCGGCGAGCACGAGCGCCCCGCGGCGCGCCCCGGGCACCACGAGGGCGACCAGGCCGAGCGCGCCGACGACGACCGAGCCGAGCATGACGAGCCCGTACGGCAGCCACACCTCCAGCCATGAGAGGTGCCCCCAGAACGACTGCGCGACACGCCGCAGCGCGACGGGCAGCACGTCCGCGGCGTCGACGACGGCGAGGTGCGACACGTCGCGCGGGCGCCCGACGGGCTGCACCGCGCCGGTGGTCAGCACGTTGCGCACCCACCACCAGCCGCCTGCGGCGACCGCGACAGACAGCGCCGTCGCGCACCGGGCGAGCCGGGCCCGCCACGACCCGTGCCAGTCGAGCCGCCACCGCGCCCGCGCGTGCGGGTCGCCCCACGGCGCGAGCGCGTACGCGGCCACGACGCCGGGCACGGCGAAGGCCGGCATGACCTTGGCGAGGAGCCCGACGCCCAGCACGACCCCGAGCGCGACGGCGGTCCGCCAGCGCGTGTCGCCCGTGACGACGCGCACGCTCAGCCAGGTGACGACCGCGAGCGCGAGCACGACGAGCGCGTCGTTGTTGGCGGCGCCGAGGATGTTGCCCACCTCGGGCACGAACAGCGGGAACGGTGCCGCGACGAGGGCCGCGGGCCACGAGCCCGTGAGCCGCCGCGCGGCCGCCGCGGCGAAGGCCATGGCGGCCACGAGCATGCCGATGTCGAGGAGCCGCAGGGCGAGCAGCGCCTGGTCCCACCGGGCGTCCGCGAGGCCGGTGGCGCGCAGCATCGCCGCCCCGACCGCGTACCAGGCCGGGGGGTGCTGCGTCATCTGGTCGACGACGGCGTCGGGGCCGGGCGGCTGGGGCGCCAAGGCGTTGTCGGCGTCGATGCGGGTGCGGTCGGCGCGCACGGACGGCTCGAGGTCGACGAACGCGGGCACCTCGGGCCGCGGTGTGCGGCGCCCGGGCAGGTCGGCGGGCCAGCCTGCCTCCCGCTCGGCCGCCTCGATGACGGGCGGCACGTACGCGGCGCCGGGCTCGGGCCACCCGCCGCCGTGGGCGAGGCGCAGCACCGAGCTGAGGTGCGTCTGCTCATCGGGAGACCGGAACGGCGGGTTGAGGAGTGCCCACACGACGCCCCAGGCGGCGACGAGCACCAGCAGCGCAGCGAGCGCACGCCGCCACGCGGCGTCCCGACCTTCTGCCCCCATCACGTCCTGCCCGTCCCGCTCTCGTCGTGCGGCCGCCCCCGGCCTTCGCCGCAAGTCTGGCAGAGACGGGCCCCGCGGCCGCTCACACGTCGCCTGCTGGGCGCCGCGCGGCGGACCGCACGGCGAGGGCCACGGCGGCCACCGCGAGGAGCGCTGTCGCCGCGGGAACCCCGATCAGCCACGCCGACCCGACGGGGCTGAGGAGCTGCCAGCGTTCCCACGCCTCCCCCACGGTCTGGCCGGGCGCGCGATAGAACCCCGTGGCGGCGACCCGGAGGCCGTACGCCGTCGCCACCAGGGCGAGCGCGAGGACCACCGGCACCGCGAACCGGACGCGCGCCGCACCGACCAGCCGCAGCACCGCGACGGCGACGACGACCGCGAGCGCGGCCAGCCCCCCGAACAGGTACCGGCCCTGCACCCCGGCGATCATCCCGTGGTCCCGGTAGTACGCCCACGCGTTGACGAGGATCGCGGCCGTGAGCGCGGTCGGCAGCGTGACGAGCGTCAGCACCGGCCGCCACGTGCGCCGGGAGACCAGCGCGACGACGCCCAGGGCGAGCAGGAGCACCGCGGAGGTCAGCCAGTAGACCTGCGGCGTGCGCAGGTCGAGCCACCCGAAGTCGCCGAAGAAGGTCATCGCGAGCGTCCGCCACGCCTTGGCCGCGTAGGCCACCGGACCGTACTGCTCCTCCTCGAACGGGACACGGAGCATCCCGTTCGGCTGGACGACGCCGTAGACGACGACGTTGCGCACCCACCACCAGCCGCCGACGGCGAGCGCGACCGACCCGGCGACCAGGACGCGCAGCGCGTCCGACGCGAGCGCGGACCGCCGGCCCACACCCTCGGTGCCGCGCGGCCCGAACGTCCCGCCGGGCGACAGCAGGTACGCGAGCGCGACGACCGGCAGCAGGAACGCCGCCATGACCTTGGTCAGCAGCCCGATGCCGACCACCGCGCCGATGACCACCGTGGTGCCGAGCGTCCGGTCGCCGGTCAGGACGCGGACGACGAGCGCCGTGACGACCGCCCCGACGAGCGTGACCAGCGCGTCGTTCGTGACGGACCCCAGGATGTGCGCCGCCTGCGGCACCAGCAGCGGGAACGTCGCCGCGACCACCCCGGCCGCGGCCGAGCCCGTCAGCCGCCGCGCCGACCACGCCGCGAGCGGCACGAGCGGCGCGAACAGCAGCACGTCGAACAGGCGCAGGGCGAGGAGCTGCTGGTCCCAGCGGGCGTCGACCAGCCCGGTCACGCGCAGCACGCCCGCGCCCAGCGCGTAGTACAGCGGCGGGTGCTGGGTCATCTGGTCGACGTCCTCGGGGCCCGTCGGGGCTTCCTGCGCGAGCGCGGCGGAGGCGTCGACGCGGGCTCGCTCGACGCCCGGGACGATCGTGGCGGTGGCGAACTGCGGCACCGCGCGGCGGTTCACCCAGCGGCCTGGCACGTCGGTCTCGAGGGCGACGTCGTCGCGCGCCTGCTCGACCGCGGGTGCGAGCGCCGCGTCGCCCGGCGCGGGCCAGCCGCCGCCGTACGCGAGCCGCAGGACGCTGCTCAGGTGCTGCGGTTCGTCCGGGGCGCGCAGCGGAGGCGTGAGCAGGGCCCACGTCGCGGCGACGCCCACCACGAGGAAGGTCAGAGCGGCGACGAGGCGTCGGGAGGATGGCAGGTGCTCGGCGGGGGCGGTGCGGGTGGTCGAGCCGGACAGCACGCCCGTCAGGTCCATGCGCTCCATTGTCGCCAGGCAGGCGCGGAACTCGCAGGGTGTTCTCACCCGCGTCCCACCTGGCGGACCGTGGGAGGATCCCGCCATGCGCGGAATCATCCTGGCCGGCGGGTCGGGCACGAGGCTGCACCCCATCACGCTGGGCGTCAGCAAGCAGCTCGTCCCCGTGTATGACAAGCCGATGATCTACTACCCGCTCTCGACGCTGATCCTGGCGGGAATCCGAGACATCCTCGTCATCACCACCCCGCACGACGCCGGCCAGTTCCACCGGCTGCTGGGCGACGGCTCGCAGTTCGGCGTGTCGATCACCTACGCCGTGCAGGCCGAGCCCGACGGGCTCGCCCAGGCGTTCGTGCTCGGCGCCGACCACATCGGATCCGACGCCGCGGCGCTCGTCCTCGGCGACAACATCTTCTACGGGCCCGGGCTCGGCTCCCAGCTCACCCGCTTCCACACGATCGACGGCGGCGCCGTGTTCGCGTACCGGGTCGCCGACCCGACGGCGTACGGCGTCGTCGAGTTCGGCCCCGACGGGCGGGCCCTGTCGATCGAGGAGAAGCCGGCGCAGCCGAGGTCGCGGTACGCCGTGCCGGGCCTGTACTTCTACGACAACGACGTCGTCGAGATCGCGAAGAACCTCGCGCCCTCGGCGCGCGGCGAGTACGAGATCACCGACGTCAACCGCCACTACCTCGAGGCGGGACGCCTGCACGTCGAGGTGCTGCCGCGCGGCACCGCCTGGCTCGACACCGGCACCTTCGACTCGCTCGTCGAGGCGTCCGACTTCGTCCGGACGATCGAGAACCGGCAGGGGCTCAAGATCGGCGCGCCCGAGGAGGTCGCCTGGCGGCGCGGGTTCCTCAGCGACGACGAGCTGCGCGCCCGCGCCGAGGCGCTCGTGAAGTCGGGGTACGGCACCTACCTGCTGGGCCTCCTCGAGGACTAGGAGCCGCCCAGGACCACGGGCGCCGCGACCCGGAACCGCGCCCGCCAGTCGCCGATCGGGGCGAGCCCGACGGCGTGCAGCCGGTCGTGGCCCAGGACCGAGTACGCGGGCCGGCGCGCCTTCGACGCGAACGCGGCGGTCGACGTCGGGGTCACGACCGCCGGGTCGAGCCCGAGGACCTGCGCGACCTCCTGCGCCAGCTCGAACCAGGAGCACTGCCCCGACGCCGTGCCGTGGTAGACGCCGCCCGGTACCCGCGCCTCGACGAGCCGGACGACCAGGTCGGCCAGGTCGACGGTCCACGTCGGCTGCCCGACCTGGTCGTCGACGACCGAGGCGGCCCCCCGCTCCCGCAGGATGCGCGCGATCGTCCGCGGGAACTTCCCCGTCGTCGCGCCGTACAGCCAGGCGGTGCGCACCACCAGATGCGCCGCGTCGGCAGCCAGCACCCCCCACTCCCCCGCCGCCTTCGTGCGCCCGTAGGCGGACTGCGGCGAGACCGCTGCGTCCTCCGCGTACGGCGCCGACGCCCCGCCGTCGAACACGTAGTCCGTCGACACGTGGACCAGGCGGGCTCCGGCGTCGGCAGCGGCACGCGCGAGGTTGGCGGCGCCGACGGCGTTGACGGCGAACGCCTCCGCCTCGTGGTCCTCGGCGCCGTCGACGTCGGTCCACCCGGCTCCGTTGACGACGACGTCGGCGCCCCGCACCGCGGAACGGCACGCCGCGAGGTCGGTGACGTCGAGGTCGCGGCGCGTCAAGGCCGTCACGGCGTGCCCCCGCGCACCGGCGACAGCCGCGAGGTCCGTCGCCAGCATGCCCCCGCCGCCCGTGACCACCATCCGCATGGCCGCGAGCCTAGCCCGCGGACCTCGCTACGCTTCCGGACGTGGACATCCGGTCATTGGGCATCGAGGGCGCGTGGGAGCTCACCCCGCGCGTGCACGGCGACGACCGGGGGCTCTTCCTCGAGTGGTTCCAGGGCTCGACGTTCCACGACCTGGCCGGGCACCGCTTCGACCTGCGCCAGGCGAACCTGTCCGTCTCGGCCGCCGGAGTGGTCCGCGGCGTCCACTTCGCGGACGTCCCGCCGTCCCAGGCGAAGTACGTGACGTGCGTGACGGGCGCGGTGCTCGACGTCGTCGTCGACATCCGCGTCGGCTCGCCGACCTACGGGCAGTGGGACGCGGTGCTGCTCGACGACGTCGACCGGCGCGCGGTCTACCTGTCGGAGGGGCTCGGCCACGCCTTCATGTCCCTCGCGGACGCCTCGACGGTCGCGTACCTGTGCTCGGCACCCTTCGCCCCCGGACGGGAGCACGGCGTGCACGCACTCGACCCCGCGCTCGGCATCGCATGGCCGACGGCCGCGCGCGACGGGTCCCCGCTCACCCCCCGGCTCTCCGACAAGGACGCCGCCGCCCCGACGCTCGCCGACGCCCGTGCGGCCGGCCTGCTGCCCACGTGGGACGCCGTCCGGGCGTACCGCACCGCCCTCACCCGCCCCCAGGAGTCCTGATGCACGTGCTCGTCACCGGCGGTGCCGGCTTCATCGGAGCGAACTTCGTCCACCAGACCGTGCGCGAGCGCCCGGACGTCCAGGTGACGGTGCTGGACGCACTCACCTACGCGGGCGACCGCACGTCGCTCGCCGCGGTGACCGACGCCATCACCTTCGTCGAGGGCTCCGTCACCGACGCCGCCCTGGTCGACGGGCTCGTCGCCGGCTCCGACCTCGTGGTGCACTTCGCCGCCGAGTCGCACAACGACAACTCGCTGGGTGACCCGTCGCCGTTCGTGCAGACCAACCTCGTCGGCACGTTCACGCTGCTCGAGGCGGTCCGCAGGCACGGCGTGCGCTTCCACCACATCTCGACCGACGAGGTCTACGGCGACCTGGAGCTCGACGACCCGGCGAAGTTCACGCCCACCACCCCGTACAACCCGTCAAGCCCGTACTCGGCGACCAAGGCGGGCTCCGACCTCCTCGTGCGCGCCTGGGTCCGCTCCTTCGGGGTGGCGGCCACGATCTCGAACTGCTCGAACAACTACGGGCCGTACCAGCACATCGAGAAGTTCATCCCCCGGCAGATCACCAACCTGATCGACGGGGTCCGGCCCCGGCTGTACGGCGCAGGGCAGAACGTGCGCGACTGGATCCACGTCGAGGACCACAACACCGCCGTCTGGGCGATCATCGACCGCGGCCGGGTCGGGGAGACGTACCTCATCGGGGCCGACGGCGAGACGAGCAACCTCGAGGTCGTCCAGACGTTGCTCGAGATCTTCGGGCGGGACGCCACCGACTTCGAGCACGTCACCGACCGCGCCGGCCACGACCTCCGCTACGCCATCGACGCCTCGAAGCTCCGCGACGAGCTCGGCTGGACGCCGCGGTACACGGACTTCCGGGCCGGGCTCGAGGCGACGGTCGACTGGTACCGGGCCAACGAGGCATGGTGGCGGCCGGCGAAGGCCGCGGTCGAGGCGCGGTACGCGGCGCGCGGGCAGTAGC
>CBINDH010000145.1:0-6826 GCA_966249365.1 uncultured Xylanimonas sp.
CGGCGTACCGCAGGTACATGCGCAGCAGGTCGCCCGCGAAGAGCGCGGACTCCTCGCCGCCCTCCCCCGCCTTGATCTCGAGGATGACGTCGCGGCCGTCGTCGGGGTCGCGCGGGATCAGGACGCGGCGCAGGTGCTCGGCGGCGTCGGCCGCGGCGGCCTGCATCGCGGGCAGCTCGGCGGCGAGCTCGGCGTCGAGGGCGGCGAGCTCCTCGGCGGCCGCGGCGTCGTCCCGGGCCGCCTGCCACGCGCGGTACGCGCTCACGACCTGGTTCAGCTCCGCATAGCGGCGGCCCAGCGTGCGGGCCCTGCCGGCGTCGGCGTGCACCGCCGGGTCGGCGAGCGCCTGCTCGATCTCGGCGTGCTCGGCCAGCAGCGGCTGGACGGCGGCGAAGGCATCAGTGGTCACGCGGGTTCCCGACGTCGGCGGTGGGTGGGGGTAAAGCAACAGCGCCGGTGATCCCGGCCGACTGCCCCTGGAGAGGTTGTCGGTGGATCACCGGCGCTGGAGGGAAGCTACTTGGCGGCCTTCTTGCCGTAGCGAGCCTCGAAGCGGGCCACACGGCCACCGGTGTCGAGGATCTTCTGCTTGCCCGTGTAGAACGGGTGGCAGGCGCTGCAGACCTCGACGCTGATGGCGCCGCGCTTGTCGGTGCTGCGCGTGACGAACGAGTTGCCGCACGTGCACGTGATCTGCGTGACCACGTACTCGGGGTGGATACCGGACTTCATGATGCTCCTTGGGTAGGTGCCTCCGGGTCGCCCCACTGCCAGTGATCTCTCACGTGGGCCGTGAACCGGAAAGCCGACAGGACATTGTGCCAGACGCAGCCCCGATCGCGGAAACGCGGTCGGGGCGCCGTACGATCCGGCACATGCCGAGGACGCTCATCGTGACCAACGACTTCCCGCCGCGCCGAGGGGGCATCGAGTCGTTCGTACGGGCGCTCGCCGACCGGCTGGGCGACGTCGTGGTCTACACCGCGTCGATGCCCGGGGACGCCGAGACCGACGCCGCGCTCCCCTACCCGGTGGTCCGCGACCGGTCGGGCACGCTGCTGCCGTCCCCCCGGGTGCGCGACGCCGTCGTCGCCACGTTCACGGAGCACGAGTGCGACCGCGTGCTGGTCGGCTCGTCGGTGCCGCTGGGCCTGCTGGCCCCCGCGCTGCGTGCCGCCGGGGCGAAGCGGATCCTCGCGGTCACGCACGGGCACGAGGTGTGGTGGTCGCGGCTGCCGGGCACCCGGTGGGCGCTGCGCCGCGTCGGCGACTCCGTCGACGTGCTGACCGACATCTCCGACTGGACGCGCGGGCAGATCGGCAGGGCCCTGTCCCCCGCGGGCCGTGCGAAGCAGACCCGCATGGCTCCCGGCGTGGACACCGCCCGGTTCCAGCCCGGCGCGGGCGGCGCGTCGGTGCGCGGGAAGCTCGGCTTCGACGCGACGACGCCCGTCGTCGTCTGCGGTGCCCGGCTGGTCAAGCGCAAGGGGCAGGACATGCTCATCGAGGCGTGGCCCGAGGTGCTGCGCTCGGTGCCCGACGCCAAGCTCGTCATCGTCGGCGACGGGCCGCACCGAGCGGCGCTCGAGGAGCTCGTGGTCCGTCGCGGGGTGGCCGACGCGGTGACCTTCGTCGGCTCGGTGCCGTGGGACCGCATGCCCGGCTTCATGGACGCCGCGAACGTGTTCGCGATGCCGTCGAGGTCACGGCTGCTCGGGCTCGAGCCCGAGGGGCTCGGCATCGTGTTCCTCGAGGCGGCCGCGTGCGAGAAGCCGGTCATCGTCGGCCGGTCCGGCGGGGCTCCCGAGGCGACGCAGGACGGCGTCAGCGGCTACGTCGTCGACCCGACCGACCCGGCCGAGATCGCGGCCCGCGTCGTCGAGCTGCTGCAGGACCCCGAGCGCGCCGCGGACATGGGCAAGCGGGGCCGCGAGTGGGTGCACGCGGGCTGGCAGTGGGACCAGGTCGGCGCGACGGCGCGCCGGTTGCTGGGCCTGGTCGGTTGAGCCCCGTCGAAACCACGCTGCTGACGGTTGAGCCCCGTCGAAACCACCCCTGCTGACGGTTGAGCCCCGTCGAAACCACGAGGTTTCGACGGGGCTCAACCAACACCCGGGTTTCGACGGGGCTCAACCAACACCCGGGTTTCGACGGGGCTCGTGGTTTCGACGGGGCTCAACCGGCGTCAGGCGCCGGTCAGATCGTCTCGCCGGCCGTCTCGTCAGTGAGGCTGCCCGGCGTCGTCTTCTGGACGTGGAGCAGGAACTCGACGTTCGTCTTCGTCTTCTTGAGCTGACCGAGCAGCAGCTCGATGGCCTGCTGCGTGTCGAGCGCCCCGAGCAGGCGGCGCAGCTTGTAGACGATCTGCAGCTCGTCACGGCCCATGAGGATCTCCTCGCGGCGCGTACCCGAGGCGTTGACGTCCACGGCCGGGAAGATGCGCTTGTCCGCGAGGTTGCGGCTCAGGCGCAGCTCCATGTTTCCGGTGCCCTTGAACTCCTCGAAGATGACCTCGTCCATCTTCGACCCGGTCTCGACGAGCGCCGAGGCGAGGATGGTGAGCGAGCCGCCGTTCTCGATGTTGCGGGCGGCACCGAAGAACTTCTTCGGCGGGTACAGCGCCGCGGCGTCCACACCACCGGAGAGGATGCGGCCCGACGCCGGGGCGGCCAGGTTGTAGGCGCGGCCCAGGCGGGTGATGGAGTCGAGCAGCACGACGACGTCCTGGCCGAGCTCCACGAGACGCTTGGCACGCTCGATGGCGAGCTCGGCGACGATCGTGTGGTCGGACGCGGGGCGGTCGAACGTCGAGGCGATGACCTCGCCCTTGACCGACCGCTCCATGTCGGTGACCTCTTCGGGCCGCTCGTCCACGAGCACCACCATGAGGTGGACCTCGGGGTTGTTGGCGGTGATCGAGTTCGCGATCTGCTGCATGATGATCGTCTTGCCGGCCTTGGGCGGCGCGACGATGAGGCCGCGCTGGCCCTTGCCGATCGGGGCGACGATGTCGATCACGCGCGGCGTGAGCTTGGTGGCCTCGGGGTTCTCGAGACGCAGGCGCTCCTGCGGGTACAGCGGCGTGAGCTTGGTGAACTCGGGGCGGTGGCGCGCCTCCTCCGGCGTCATGCCGTTGACCGAGTCCAGGCGCACCAGCGCGTTGAACTTGGCGCGTGCGCTGTTGCCCTGGGGCTGCGGCTCGCCCTCGCGCGGCTGGCGGATCGCGCCGACGACCGCGTCGCCGCGGCGCAGGCCGGCCCGCTTGACCTGGTTGAGGCTGACGTACACGTCGTTCGGGCCGGGCAGGTAGCCCGACGTCCGCACGAACGCGTAGTTGTCGAGGATGTCGAGCACGCCCGCGACGGGCAGCAGGACGTCGTCCTCGCGGACCTCGACGTCCTCGCCGCCGATGACGTCGACCTGGCCGCCGCGGTTGCGTCCGCGCTTGCGGTCGCGGCCACGGTCCCGGCCCCGACGACGGCGCGAGCCGCCCTCGTCGCCGAAGTCGTCCTGACGGTTGCCCTGGTTCTGCTGGCGCTGCTGCTGCTGGCCGCCCTGGCGCTGCTGCTGGCCGCCTTCGGAGCGCTGGCCGTCGCCGTCGTTCTGCTGGCGCTGGCCCTTCTGGTCGCCCTGGCGGCGCTGCTGACGCGGCGCGGCGACGGCGTCGGCGAGCGCCTCGAGGCGCGCGGCGCGCTCGGCGTCGCTCGGCGCCTGCTGGCCGCGCTGGTTCTGCTCGCGGTCGCCGCGCTGGTTCTGCTCGCGCTCGGCGCGCGGGGCCTGGTCGTCACGCGGGGCGAGCTCGGTCCGCTCGCTGCGGTTGCCCCGCTCGTCGCGCTCTGCGCGGGCAGGCTGCTCGTCGCGCGCGGCGACGGCGGAGCGCGGTGCCTGCTCGGTGGTCTCGGTGCCCGCCGGACGGGTCGCGCGGCGCGAGCGCCGCTGCTCACCCGCGGCCGGGGCGGCCTCGGCGACGTCGGCCCGCACGACCGGCGCGGCAGCCTGGGCGGCCACGACGGGAGCAGACGCAGCGGCGGCACCGCTGCGACGCGCGCGGATGGCCTCGACGAGGTCGCTCTTGCGCATCTTGGACGTGCCCTTGACCCCCATCTGGGAGGCCACGGCCTGGAGCTCGGCGAGCTTCATCGAGCTCAAGGACCCGGTGGCCCGGGTGTCGGTGGTGTCAGTCACGAAGGACCCTTCCCCCTCGTTCGCGGGGGGCCCGGCAAGTCGCCAGGCCCGTGAACCTCACCTCAGTGGTACGTCGACGTCACTGCGGGGGGTTCGGTTGGCCTTCTCCCTCGGCACCGGTTTCGTCCACGCGCGGGAGATGGCGAGGGAACGCTGGATCCGCGCGGTTCGGTGGGGATGGCTCCGAGGTCGGCCCGAGTCGCTGGGTGGAGACGGCCGATGCCTGAAGGCTGCAGCCATCGTATCACCCGTGGTAAGCGCTCAGGCCGTAGGCGGGACCCGGCGCGCCCGCGCGCCGTCGAGGTCCACGCCGGGGCGCAGCACGTGCCAGCCGGCGACGCCGTCGACCAGTCCGTCGAGCGTCTCGTCGAGGGCGGCGACGGCGTGGCCGGGCGTGAGCACCAGGACGGTGGGACCGGCGCCCGAGACCGTCGCCGCGAACCCTTCGGCACGCAGCGCGCGCAGCAGCTCGGACGACGCGGCCATGACCCCGGCCCGGTAGTCCTGGTGCAGGCGGTCCTCGGTGGCGTCGAGCAGGAGCTCGGGCCGCCGCGCGAGCGCCTCGACCAGCAGCGCCGAGCGGCCCGCGTTGAACGCGGCGTCGGTGTGCGGCACGGTCGCGGGGAGCACGGCCCGGGCCCGCGACGTCGCCAGGCGCGCGTCCGGGACGAGCACCGTGGCGACGATCGACGGGTCCACCTCGAGGCCGACCGCGCGCGGGCCGTCGCCGTCGCACCACGCGACAGTCGCGCCGCCCATGATCGCCGGGGCGGCGTTGTCGGGGTGCCCCTCGAACTCGGTCGCGATGGCGAGCACGGCACGCGAGTCCAGCGCGCGGGGGTCGGCGAGCAGCGCCCGCGCGGCGACGATGCCGGCGACGACCGCGGCGGCCGACGAGCCCAGCCCGCGACCGTGCGGGATCGCGTTCGCGCACGTCATGCGGATCCCCGTCTGGGGCGCCCCCATGAGCTCGAGCGTGTGCCGCAGCGCCCGCACGACCAGGTGGTCCTCCCCGACGGGCACCTGCCCGGCACCCTCGCCGTGCACGTCCACGACCACGCCGTCGGCCGCGACGAGCTCGACGTCGAGCTCGTCGTACAGGGCCAGCGCGAGGCCGAGCGCGTCGAAGCCGGGACCCAGGTTGGCGCTGGTGGCGGGGACGCGGACGATGACGTGGTCGGCGCCGAGCTGCATGACTACTTCAGCCCGAGCGCGTCGGCGATGCTCACCACGTCCGCCGAGACGCGGGTCGGGGTGACCTCCCCGCCGTCGGCCGTCCGCAGGGCCCACGACGGGTCCTTGAGGCCGTGCCCCGTGACGGTGATGACGATGCGTGCGCCCGCGGGAACGAGACCCGCGGCGGCGCGCTTGAGCACGCCCGCGACGCCCGCGGCCGACGCCGGCTCGACGAAGACGCCGACCTCGGCCGACAGGATGCGGTGCGCGGCGAGGATCTCCTCGTCGGTGACGGCCTCGATGACGCCGCCCGACTCGTCGCGTGCGGCGATCGCCTGGTCCCAGGAGGCCGGGTTGCCGATGCGGATGGCGGTGGCGATCGTCTCGGGCTCGGTCACCGGGTGGCCGAGGACGAGCGGGGCGGCACCGGCGGCCTGGAAGCCCCACATGACCGGCGCCTTGCTCGCCGCACCCGACTCCGCGTACTCCACGAAGCCCTTGCGGTACGCGGTGACGTTGCCCGCGTTGCCGACCGGGAGCGCGTGGATGTCCGGGGCGTCGCCGAGCGCGTCGACGATCTCGAACGCCGCCGTCTTCTGGCCCTCGATGCGGTCGGGGTTGACCGAGTTCACGAGCTCGACCGGGTACGCCTCGGCGAGCTTGCGCGCGGCGACCAGGCAGTCGTCGAAGTTGCCGTCGACCTGCAGCAGCAGCGCGCCGTGCGCGATGGCCTGCGAGAGCTTGCCCATGGCGATCTTGCCGTCCGGCACGAGCACCGCGCAGGTCATGCCGGCGCGCGTCGCGTAGGCGGCCGCCGAGGCGGACGTGTTGCCCGTCGAGGCGCACACGACGGCCTTCGCACCGCGGCCCGCCGCGGCGGAGATCGCCGTCGTCATGCCGCGGTCCTTGAACGAGCCCGTCGGGTTCATGCCCTCGACCTTGAGGTGCACGTCGGCGCCCGTGAGCGCCGACAGCGCCGGCGCCGGCACGAGCGGGGTGCCGCCCTCGCCGAGGGTGACCACGCGCTCCTGCAGGTGCGCCGGGAGACGGTCCGCGTACTCGGCGATGACGCCCCGCCACTGCCTGGCCACTACGCCCCCTCCACCCGCAGCACCGACCGGACCTCGGCGACGACGTCGAGGCCCTCGAGCGCGGCCACCGTCGCGCCGAGCGCGGACTCGCGCGCCCGGTGGGTGACCACGAGCAGCTCCGCGAGGTCGCCCGACCCCGCCTGCCGCACCGTCTCGATCGACACGTCGTGCGCCGCGAACACGCCCGCGACCTGGGCGAGCACGCCCGGCCGGTCGGCCACGAGCAGCCGCACCTGGTAGCGGGTGACCGCGCGGCCCATCGGGAGCACGGGCAGGTCCGCGTAGCGCGACTCGGTGGGCCCCCGCCCGCCGACGACGCGGTGGCGCGCGATCGTCATGACGTCGCCGAGGACGGCGCTCGCCGTCGGGACGCC
>CBINDH010000146.1:0-6815 GCA_966249365.1 uncultured Xylanimonas sp.
CGGGCCGGTCGCCGAACGCCAGGCCGAGCTCCACGAGCAGGTCGGGGTTGGTGTCCGCCATGCCGGCGCCGCACATGACCACCTGGCCGGCGGGTTCCCGCTCCAGGAACTGCCGGGCCGCGGCGATGAAGAGCGCCGGGTTCTTCATGGTGTCGAAGCGGGCCGAGAACACGACGACGACGGCGTCGGCAGGCAGGCCGAAGCTGCCGCGCACCGCACGCCGGCGGCTCTCCGAGACCGGCCGGAAACGCGCGAGGTTGATGCCGTTGGGCACCACGCGCAGCAACGACGACGGCACACCGGCGGCGCGATAGGCCTCGCGCGTCGACTCGGCGCAGCACACCACGGCGGCCAGGCGGCCCGTGGCGGCGGCCACGAGCAGGTCGTCGAGCGCGCTGCCCTGGTGCTCGGGGTCGGAGCGGTGCAGGCACGCGACCACGGGACGCTCGGCGCCGAGCGCGTTCGTCAGGCGCAGCGGCTGCTCCTTGAGCGACATGACCACGTGGGCGGCGCGGACCTCGAAGGCGGCGCGCTCGAGCTCGGACGGCAGGAAGGTGGCCGGGTCGAGCCCGTCGTCCGGGGTGCGGCCGAGCGTCCGGACGTGCACGCCCGCCGAGCGCAGGAGCTGGAAGCGCTGGTCGTCGACCATGCGCTGCAGGGTCGCCTCGCGGCGGACCTCGGCGTGGATGGAGAGCGCCGCGTGCCGTTGCCTGCCGCTCGCATGGAGACCGGCGACGACCGTCGAGTGCAGCTGCCGTGCGCCGCCCGAGAAGAACCCCTCGTAGAGCGAGAGGACGCGCAGCCCCGGCGGGTACGAGTTCAGGGACACGGGATCACCTCCTTGTGCCAGAGTCAGTGGCGCGAGTAAGGCGCCGATGTCGCCAGAGTTAACTCTCTATGACGTCTTGGCGGAACCTTGACCTGTCAGGGCACGGATGGAGGTCTCCGCCGCGTTGACGGACGTCGGCCGGCAGCCCAGCTCGACCCACCCCTCGATCAGGCGAGGTTCGGCACGCAGGAGCGCCCAGCCCCGCCGGATCAGCGTCGGGATCGGCTTGCGCGCCTCCGCGACGTCGCGCAGGAGCCGGAACCAGAACGTCACGATCGCCGGCCGGCGCAGGCAGATGGCGTCGGCGAGGATGCCCGCGTCGCGGCACGCGCTGACCAGGTGCGCGGCGAAGATGCCCTCCGCGATCACCACGGGGCTCCCCGCCGAGTCGACGAGGCCGGTCCCCGTGCGGGCGTTGGACGGGATGTCGTACACCGGCACCTCGGCGCGGCCCTCCGCGGAGAGCGTGCACAGCGCGTCGAGCGCCCCCTGGGCGTCCCACGACCGCGGGTCGTCCCAGTCGACGATGCCGAAGCGGTGCGGCAGGTTCGGGTGGTCGCCGTCGAGGTAGAAGTCGTCGAGCCGCACCACGGGCAGGCCGAGGCGGCGGGTCAGTGCGGTCTTGCCGCTGCCCGAGGGGCCGGCCAGCAGGACGACGCCCACGCGCTTCGGGCGCCGGGCGGAGCTGTCGCCCGAGGGGGTTGCGGAGTTCACGCCCGCCATTGTCAGGCACTCCCGGGGGTGCCGCCGACGCGGACGAGATCACGCGCCACGCGAGCCTGCTCACACTGTGGTCTTTCCACAAGCCTAGACTGGACGCGTGCGCACTCATGAGCGAGTACTGGCCCAGATCGAGGAGAACCTGCGCACCGGCGCGTGGGCCCTCGGTGAACGACTGCCCGGCGAGCGTGCCCTGGCGGAACAGATGGGCGTCTCCCGCCCGTCGGTCCGCGAGGCCGTGCGCGTGCTCGAGGCGATGGGCATCGTCCGGACCGCCGTCGGCTCGGGGCCCGACGCCGGTGCGACCGTCGTCGACCGCCCCGCCGCCGGCCTCGGCGCCGCCGTCCGCCTCCACATCGCCTCCGGCACCCTCCCCGTGCACGACGTCGTCGCGACCCGAGCCGTGCTCGAGACGTGGGCCGTCGGACAGGCCGCACAGCGCGACGCCGCCGACGACGACCTGGCCGAGGCGCAGCGCCTGCTCGAGGAGATGGACGACGCGAGCCTCTCGCCCGAGGACTTCGTCACGCTCGACCAGGAGTTCCACCTCAGCCTCGTGCAGCTCGCGGGCAACCAGCTCGTCGAGGCGATCCTCACCGGGCTGCGCGCGGCGGTCGCCGCGTACGTGACCGCAGGCGTCGAGCGCATCCAGTCGTGGGAGACCCTGTCGAGCCGGCTGTGCGCCGAGCACAAGGCACTGCTGGCGGCCGTCGCCGCGGGTGACGCCGACCAGGCGCAGAAGCTCGCGGGCGAGCACATCTGGGGCTTCTACGAGCAGACCGGTCTCGCGACGAAGTAGGGAACAAACCCGGCGGGGGTACCGGTTGTCGCCCGCATGACGGACTACGGCCACGACCTGGCCTTCGGCACCTTCATCACGCCGACACATCAGGACCCCCAGCAGCCCGTGCGGCTCGCCCGGCTCACCGAGGAGGTCGGGCTCGACCTCGCGACGTTCCAGGACCACCCCTACCAGCCCGCGTTCCTCGACACCTGGACGCTGCTGACCTGGGTCGCCGCCGCCACCGAGCGCATCACGGTCTCGGGCAACGTGCTCAACGTGCCGCTGCGCCCGCCGGCCGTGCTCGCGCGTGCCGTCGCGTCGCTCGACCTGCTCAGCGGAGGCCGCGCAGCGCTCGGCCTCGGCGCGGGCGGCTTCTGGGACCCGATCGTCGCGATGGGCGGCGAGCGCCTGACGCCAGGTGAGTCGGTCGACGCGCTGGGCGAGGCGATCGACATCATCCGCGAGCTGTGGGACACCTCCGAGCGCCGTGCCGTGCGCGTCGACGGCACGCACCACCAGGTCGTCGGCGCGAAGCGGGGGCCCGCGCCCGCGCACGACGTCCCGATCTGGGTCGGCGCGCTCAAGCCGCGCATGCTGCGCCTGATCGGAACCAAGGCCGACGGCTGGCTCCCGTCCGCGGCGTACCTCAAGGACGGCGACCTCGCGCGGGGCAACGCCGTCATCGACGAGGCCGCCCTCGCCGCCGGGCGCGAGCCCAGCGAGATCCGCCGCCTGCTCAACGTCGGCGGCCCGGCCGCCAGCACCGAGCAGTGGGTCGACCAGCTCGTCCGCCTCGCCCTCGAGGACGGCGTCGGAACGTTCATCGCGCTGGGGGACGACCCCGACGTCGTCCGCCAGTTCGGCCTGGAGGTCGCACCCGCGGTGCGCGAGGCCGTCGCCGCCGAGCGCGCGTCCCGCGGCACCACGCCCGCCGCGTCGCGCCGCGGCGCCACAGCCGTCGCGCTGCGCCGCGACGGCATCGCGTACGACGACGTCCCGCGGTCGTTACAGGACCGAGCGGTCGAGCCCGGCGACAAGGCCTACGCGGGCCTGCGGCACAACTACCTGCGCTCGGGCGCGCCCGGGCTCATCCTGCGGCCCCGCGACGCCGAGGAGGTCGCCTCCGCGATCGACTTCGCGCGCCGGCAGGGCGGCGTCCCCCTCGGCGTCCGGTCCGGCGGCCACGGCATCAGCGGCCGGTCGACCAACGACGGCGGCGTCGTCGTCGACCTGCGCGCGCTCGACCAGATCGAGGTGCTCGACGAGGCCACGCGCCGCGTGCGCGTCGGTGCCGGCGCCACATGGGGTCAGGTCGCCGCCGCCCTCCAGCCGCACGGCTGGGCGATCACGTCGGGCGACTACGGCGGCGTCGGCGTCGGCGGCCTCGCGACGACGGGCGGCATCGGCCTGCTCGGGCGCTCGCAGGGCCTGACGATCGACCACGTCGTCGCCGCCGACGTCGTCACCGCCGACGGCCGCCTGGTGCGCGCGTCCGCCGACGAGAACCCCGAGCTGTTCTGGGGCCTGCGCGGCGCCGGCGGGAACCTCGGCGTCGTCACCGCCTTCGAGCTCGAGGCCGGTGCGCTCGGCGACGTCGTCCACTCGCAGATGACGCTCGACGCCTCCGACATCGCCGGGCTGCTCGAACGATGGGGCGCCGTCGTCGAGGCCGCGCCGCGCGAGCTGACGTCGTTCCTCGTGCTGTCGCCGCCGCGGCGCGGCAGCCAGCCCATCGCCCAGCTCCACACGGTGTGGGCGGGCGACGACACCGACGCCGCCATCGGGCAGCTCGAGGCGCTCGCGGACGCGGGCCCGCTGCTGGGGCACCAGGCGTACCTGCTGCCGTACACGGGCGTGGTGCGGCCGATGGAGCGGCACCACCAGGGCGGGGGAGACCCCGCGTCCCGCTCCGCCCTCGTCACCCACATGAGCGAGGGCGTCACGCGCGCGTTCGAGAAGGTCGCGTGGTCGGGCGAGTCGTTCTTCATGCAGGTGCGTGCCACGGGCGGTGCGGCGAACGACGTCGACCCCGACGCGACCGCGTACCCGCACCGGCACCAGAACTTCCTGCTCACCGCGATGGGCGCCTCGCAGTCGCGGCTCGACCCGCTCTGGGACGAGGTCGTCGGGCCGCACGCCGACGGCCTGTACCTCTCGTTCGAGACGGACACCCGGCCGGAGCGGCTCGCGGAGGCGTTCCCGGGCCGCACGCTCGAGCGGCTGCGTGCGCTCAAGGCGCAGTGGGACCCGCACCAGCTCTTCAGCTCCAACTTCCCGATCACCCCGGCGTGACGGTCGGCGATCGGAACGTGCATCCGAGATCGAAACGTGCGGCTGATCGCACGGTCCGATCTCGGATGCACGTTCCGATCGGCCGGGGGCGGGGCGCCACGTCGCGCGAACCGCGCGGGGTGAGAGGGTGGGGGCATGCCCCTCGCATCTCGTTACCTCGCCGCTGAGGACCGCTACTCGTCCATGACGTACCGCCGCACCGGGCGGTCGGGGCTCGACATCCCCGCCCTGTCGCTCGGCCTGTGGCACAACTTCGGCGACACCACGCCGTTCCAGACCCAGCGAGACGTCGCGCGCCGCGCGTTCGACCTCGGCATCACGCACTTCGACCTGGCGAACAACTACGGCCCGCCCTACGGCAGCGCCGAGGAGAACTTCGGCCGGATCCTCGACAAGGACCTGCACCCGTACCGCGACGAGCTGATCATCTCGACCAAGGCCGGGTACGACATGCTGCCCGGGCCCTACGGCGACCACGGCAGCCGCAAGTACCTGCTGAGCTCGCTCGACGCCTCGCTCGACCGCATGGGCCTCGACTACGTCGACATCTTCTACCACCACCGCCCCGACCCGGCGACGCCGCTCGAGGAGACGATGGGCGCGCTCGCCGCGGCCGTCCACAGCGGCAAGGCCCTCTACGTCGGCGTCTCGAACTACTCGCCCGCGCGCACCCGCGAGGCCGCCCAGATCCTCGACGACCTGGGTGCCCCGCTGCTGATCCACCAGCCGTCCTACTCGATGTTCAACCGCCACATCGAGAACCCGTCGTTGGTCGACGGCTACGACGGCCAGCAGTCCGAGTCGCTGCTCGACGTCGTCGAGGACCTCGGCGTCGGAACGATCGTGTTCAGCCCGCTCCAGCAGGGCCTGCTGACCGGGCGCTACCTGTCCGGCTCGGCACCGGCCGGCTCGCGCGCCGCGCGCCCCGACTCGCCGTTCCTGTCGGCCTCGAACCTCTCCGACACGTACCTCGAGCGTGCCCGCGCGCTCAACGAGATCGCCGAGTCCCGCGGCCAGACCCTGGCCCAGCTCGCCGTCACCTGGGTGCTGCGCGACCCGCGCGTCACCTCGGCCCTCGTGGGCGCGTCGAGCGTCGCCCAGCTCGAGGACACCGTCGGTGCCCTCGGGAGCGCGCCGCTCACCGACGAGGAGATCGCCGCGATCGAGCCGTTCGCGGTCGACGGCACGGGTCGCTGACCACGACGAACCGCCCGACGCCGCCCCCGTCATCCGCACCCAGAGCGCGGAGGGCGGGGGCGTCGACGGGCAACGAGACGAGAGGGGTGCCCGGGTGCCGGTGTGCTGGTTCGCGGGCCTGACGACGCTCGACGTCGTCCACCGGGCCGACGCCCCGCCCGCGCGCAACCAGAAGATCACCGCCACCCGCCAGGACGTCGCCGCGGGCGGCCCCGCAGCCAACGCCGCCGTCACCGCCGCGGCGCTCGGGTCGCGCGCGATCCTCATCACGGCCCTGGGTCAGGGTCCCGTCGCGGCGGCCGCCCGCGCCGACCTCGAGGCTCACGGCGTCGAGATCCTCGACACCGCCGCCCCGGACTTCCCGCTCGCGGTCAGCGCGGTCCTGGTCGACGCCGTCACGGGCGAGCGCTCCGTCGTGAGCCCGGACGGCGCCCTCGCCGTCGCGCCCGCCCCGACCGCCGAGGCCCTGACCTCCCTCCCGCACCCGGACGCCGTCCTTCTCGACGGCCACCACCCGCAGATCACCCGAGCCGTCCTCGCGTTCACCACGACGGCGACCCCGCGCCCGATCCTGGTCCTCGACGCGGGCCGCTACCGCCCGGTCTTCGACGAGCTCCTCCCGCACGCCGACGTCGCCGCCCTGAGCGCCGACTTCACGTTCCCCACCCCGGAGCCCGGCGGAGGCCGGCGCGCACCTCTCCCCGTCCCCGAGGGTTCACCAGGGCCCGCTCCCTCCACCGGCACCGCGCCCTCCGCCGGCGCCACGGCCCGCGCCGCCCTCGCCACCGGCGCCACCGCCGTCGTCATCACCCACGGCCCCGACCCGGTCGAATGGCACAGGACCCGTCAGACCGAAACGCCCGCAGAAGGCGACCCGACACCGGAGCGGAGGGACCGACGTCGGGGGGGCGGCCCCGGACGTCCCCCAGTGGGGCGCCCCCAGGGGCGCGGGGACCGGGCCGTACCCGGCAAGGCGTGCCGCGGTCGAGGCGG
>CBINDH010000147.1:0-6796 GCA_966249365.1 uncultured Xylanimonas sp.
GCTCGCGCAGAAGCTCTCGCGCGTGGCCGGCGTCGGACAGGTGACCGTCGGCGGTGAGGGTCCACGCATCGCTGAGCGGACGGAAGGTGGCAGGGAGGTATGTCATCGTGGAAAGCATCCCACCTCACGTGCACGCTCCGGCTCGTGGCAGGCTCGCCCCATGCCCGACGACCCGGTCCCCGAGACCCTCTCCGCCTGGCACCGCTCGTACTGGGGCGACGCCGCCCGCGCCTGGGTCGACGCCGCCCCCGGCGTGCGCGACTGCCTGCTGGACGCCTGGGACCTGACCCCCGACGGCCGCGCGACGCACGGCGCCGTCGCCTGGATCGTGCCCGTCCGCCGCGCCGACGGGACGCCCGCCGTCCTCAAGCTGCAGCCGCAGGACGACGAGACCGTCGGCGAGCCCACGGCGCTCGAGGCCTGGGCCGGAGACGGCGCGGTCCGGCTGCTCGAGCACGACCCCGGGACGGGCACGATGCTGCTCGAGCGCCTCGACCCGGCGCGCCCGCTGGAGCTGCTCCCGGTCGACGACGCCCTCGAGGTGATCGGCGCCCTCGCGCTGCGGCTCCACGCGCGCACGCCCTCCGGCACGGGGCTGCGAACCCTCGCCGACGGCGCCGCGCACCTGCTCGACCGGGTCCCGCAGGCGACGGCGGCGACGTCGGACCCCTCGCTGCGGGCGGTGCTCGACGCGTGCGCGGCCGCCGTCGCCGAGGTGCTGCCCGAGCCGGGCGACCGGCTGCTGCACTGGGACCTGCACTACACCAACGTGCTCGCGCCGCTGCCCGAGAGCCCGGCGGCGACCCGCGGCGACTGGCTCGCGATCGACCCCAAGCCGCTGCTCGGTGACCCCGGCTGGGACCTGCTGCCCGCGCTGCACAACCGCTGGGACCTCGCCGAGGCCACGAGTGACCCGGGGCGCGAGGGGCTGCGGCGGTTCGACCTGCTCACGGAGGTCATGGGCCTCGACCGCGACCGGGCCCGCGCCTGGACGCTCGGGCGCATCCTCCAGAACCTCGTGTGGCTCGTCGAGGGCCACGAGGGCTGGTTCGCAGACCCGGACCTGCTCCTCGCCACCGCGCTGCTTCAGCGCACCTGACCGGTACCGCCATACTGTCGCGCATGGTGCAGCACATCGCGGTGCGTCGGCACGGCGTCAGCCTCGTCCTCAGCGTCCCGGAGTCCGGGCTCCCCGCCGTCGTGCACTGGGGTGCCGACCTCGGCGACCTCGACGCCGACCAGCTCGCGGCGCTCGATCTCGCGACAGCCCGGCAGACGGCGCCCGGCACGCTCGACGCGGCCTGGCGGCTGCCGCTGCTGCCGCAGGAGTCGGACGGCTGGTCGGGTCGGCCGGGGCTCCTGCTCGCGCGGGGCGGGCGCCCTGTGTTCCCGCGCTGGGAGGTCCGCGAGATCGCGCGGCCCGACGACGCGACGCTCGTCGTCGAGGCCGCCGACGACGAGGACGGCCTCGCGCTGACCACCCGCATCGAGATCGGCGCCGGCGGGCTCGTGCTCGTCGCCCACGAGGTCGGCAACACGGCGCCCGAGTCGCTCGAGGTCGTGCACCTGGAGGCCACCCTCCCGGTGCCGCGGACGGCCGACCGGGTCACCTCGTTCGGTGGCCGCTGGAGCCTGGAGAAGGCGCCGACGACGATGGCGATGCCGCGCGGGGCCTGGCTGCGCGAGTCGCGCCGCGGGCGGCCGGGCCACGACCAGCCGTGGGTGACCTTCGCGTCGACGGGCGAGCCCCGGAACCGCTCGGGCGAGACCTGGGGCGTCCACCTCGGCTGGAGCGCCGACGTGCGGCACCGCGTCGACCGCGTCAGCGAGCATGTGACGCTGCTCGGCGCGGGCGAGCTGCTGCGGCCGCACGAGGTACATCTCGCCCAGGGCGAGACGTACAGCAACCCGACCGCGTACTTCTCCTGGTCGGAGGAAGGCGTCGACGGCCTGTCCGACCGGTTCCACACCTGGATGCGTGCGCGCGCGAGCCACCCGCGCACCGCCCGGCCGTTCGTCCTCAACATCTGGGAAGCGGTGTACTTCGACCACGACCCCGCCCGCCTCGAGATGCTCGCGCGCCGCGCGGCCGCCGTGGGCGTCGAGCGGTTCGTGATCGACGACGGCTGGTTCCTGGGCCGCCGCGACGACACGACGTCGCTGGGCGACTGGGTCGTGGACCCCGTCATGTACCCCGACGGGATGGAGCCGCTGGCCTCGCTCGTGCACGACCTGGGGATGCAGCTCGGCCTCTGGTTCGAGCCCGAGATGGTGTCGCTCGACTCCGAGGTGGCCCGCGCGCACCCGGAGTGGGTGCTCGCGTCCACGCGGTCGGTGCCCACCCCTGCGGGGATCTCGTACCGCCACCAGTACGTCCTCGACCTGGCCAACCCCGCGGCCTTCGAGCACGTGCGCAGCCAGATGTCGGACGTCATCGGGCGGCTCGGCGTCGACTACGTCAAGTGGGACCACAACCGCGACCTCGTCGAGCCCGTCCACGACGGGCGGCCCGGGACCCACGAGCAGACGCTCGCCGCCTACCGGCTCATGGACACCCTGCGGGCCGAGCACCCGGGCCTGGAGATCGAGTCGTGCTCCTCGGGCGGTGCCCGCACCGACCTGGGCGTGCTCGCGCGCACCGACCGCGTCTGGGCGAGCGACAACAACGACCCCGTCGACCGCTGGGACTCCCACCGCTGGACCGAGCTGGTGCTGCCGCCCGAGCTCATCGGGGCGCACGTCGGGCCGTCGCCGTCGCACCTCACGCACCGCGTGACGGACCTGTCGTTCCGGGCCGCGCTGTCGCTCCTGGGGCACGCGGGCCTCGAGTGGAACCTGCTGAGCTGCAGCGACGCCGAGCTCGCCGACGTCGCCGCGTTCGGTGCGCTCTACCGCGAGCTGCGCGACCTGCTCCACAGCGGGACCGTCGTCCACGCCGACGTCGCGGAGCCCGTGCTGCGCGCCCGGGGCGTCGTCGCACAGGACCGGTCGGCCGCCGTGTGGACGGTGGCGTGCCTCGCGGCACCCGAGGAGTCGCTCGCCGAGCGACTCCGCCTGCCCGGCCTCGACCCGGCGCGCTCCTACACGCTGCGGGTCCGCGACGACGTCGGCGCCGGCCGCTGGGGCTGGGTGACGCCGGGCTGGCTCGGCGGGAAGGAGCCGCTCGTGGTGCCGGGCCGGGTCCTCACCGACGTCGGGCTGCAGCTGCCGACGCTCCTGCCCGCGCAGGCGCTGGTGCTGCAGCTCACCGCGGTCGAGGGCTGAGGCGCCGCGCTCCCGGCGCGGGCGGTGGCCGGGCGCGGCCGCTCCGCGCGCGAGGCGGCCGCGCTCAGTCGCCCAGCAGCTCCGCGCGCGTCGGCGGGTCGGCGCCCGGGCGCGACACCGTGACGGCCGCCGCGCGGGCCGCCCAGGACGCCGCCTCGGCGAGCTGCTCGGGCGCGAGCTCCTCGAGCACCGAGCGGGCCTTCGGGCCGGACGCACCGAGTCCGGCGAGCGCGTCGAGCAGCGCGCCCATGAACGTGTCCCCTGCCCCGATGGTGTCCGCGACCTGCACCTTCACCCCGGCGACGCGCACCACGGTGTCGCCGCGCACGACGACCGCGCCGTCGCCGCCCAGCGTGACGACGACGACGGCCGGGCCGCTCGACGCCCACGTGCGGGCAGCGTCGACCGGGTCGGCGTCGGGGTAGTACCAGCCGAGGTCCTCCTCCGAAACCTTGACGACGTCGGCGAGCGCGACCAGGCGCTCGACGCGCCCGCGCACCGTCGTCACGTCGGGCGTGATCGCGGGCCGGGCGTTGGGGTCGAACGACACGAGCGCCCGGCCGCGCGCCGCGACGAGCGCGGCCTCGACGGCATCGGCCCCGGGTGCCAGGACCGTCGCGATGGAGCCGGCGTGCACGACGTCGGCGCCCTGCTCGGCGTCGGCGACGAGCGTGGCGGGCAGGTCCCAGGCGAGGTCGAACTCGTAGGACGCGCCGCCGTCGGCGCCGAGCACCACGGTGGCCGAGGACGTGCGGCCGGTCGCGGGTGCCGCGGCACGCACGTCGACGTCGGACGCCTCGAGCCACCCGCGCACGAGCGCGCCGCGATCGTCGTCGGCCAGCGACGTGACCAGCGTGGGGCGGTGGCCGAGGCGGCCCAGCGTCACGGCGACGTTGGCGGGGCTGCCGCCCGGCAGGTCGCGCGTGCCGCCGGGCGCGGAGGCGTCCGGGACGACGTCGACCAGCGCCTCACCGAGGATCACGAACCTCATCGCGGCTTCCCTCCGGCCGGAGCACCGGCCTGCGTCGGAGCGTGCAGCCGACGCCGGAGCGGCGCCGCCTGCAGCGCATCGTAGAGGTCGGGGGCACCCGACCCGGGGCAGGTCAGGCGCGCGCCGTGGCCTGCAGCGGTCCGGTCCCGGTGAACGAGACGTTCTGCTCGATCGTGACGTCGGCGCTCTCGGCGTCGGCGGCGAACGCCAGGCGGACGGTCCACACGAACGGCATCCCCAGGCCCGCGACGCACACCTCGAGCGTGGAGCCGTCCGTCCACGCGTAGGACGCGGAGGACGCCTGGCCGAGCTCCTCGCCCACGGCCTCGGCCCACGTGCCGTACCCGGCGCGGCTGCTCAGCAGTCCGGCGTCGAGCACCACGTCGTCGCCGTCGCGTCGCACCGTGAGCGCCTCCAGCGGCGGGACACCCTCGGGCGCGTCGGGGAACACGAGGCCGCGGTCGAGGCGGTACGTGCGGCCCTCGACCAGGGAGCCCAGTGCCGTCCACTCCTCACCCCGAGGCATCGCGAGCGCCCGCCCGCCGCTGACGTCCGCGGCACCGTCGGGCACGGCCCGCGCGTCGGACGGCCCGAAGGCGTCGCCGAGGCAGCCCCAGACGGCGTCCAGCTGCGCCTGCGTCTGCTGGGAGCCGGACGTGATCGCGACGACGGCGTCGTGCTCGGGCCACACGACGATGAACTGGCCGAAGGCGCCGTCGGCGCGTGCGCAGCCGGGCTGGCACTGCCACATCTGGTAGCCGTAGCCGATGCTGTTGTCGACGCCCCAGCCCTGCGGGGCGCTGTCGACGAGGTGGGACGACGCGGTGTCGACCCAGTCGGCCGGGATGAGCTGGGCGTCGCCCCACCGGCCGCGCTGCAGCAGCAGCTGGCCGAACGCCGCCATGTCCTCCGTGGTGATCGCCAGGCCCCAGCCGCCCACGTCGATGCCGCGCGGGTCCTGCTCCCAGGTCGCGCCCGTGATGCCCAGCGGGGCGAGGACGCGCGGGGTCAGGTAGTCGAGCAGCCGCTGACCGGTCAGGCGGGTGATGATCGCCGACAGCAGGTACGTGGCGCCGGAGTTGTAGACGAAGCGCGAGCCCGGCTCGAGGTCGACGTCGAGGGCGAGCATCCCGCGCACCCAGTCGTCGCCCGAGGCCTCGGCCGCGTCCACCGTGTCCTCGGCGTGCCCGCTCGTCATCGTCAGCAGGTGCTTGACGCGCATCGCGGCGAGGTGGTCGCTCACGTGCTGCGGGACGGCGTCGGGCAGCAGGTCGACGACGCGGTCCTCGACGGTCAGCAGCCCTTCGGAGACGGCCAGACCGATCGCCATCGACGTGAACGTCTTGGACACCGAGAACATCATGTGCGGCCGCTCGGGCACGTGCGGGGCCCAGAACCGCTCGGCGACCACCGCACCGTGGCGCAGCACCAGCAGGCTGTGCGTGCCGAGCGGATCGAGCTGTTCGACGAGCTTGCCGATCGCGTCGCGGGACACGCCCGCTGCCTCGGGGGACGTGCGCGGCAGCCGCCGCCAGGTCGTGTCAGTCACGGTGGTTCTTGCTCGCCTTCGTCGTCGGGGCGGTGGTGCGGTCGCGCGCGGGTGGTGTGCCGGCTCAGGTCTGGTCGACCTGCTCGTCGATGACCATGCCGTCCAGCAGCTTGACCACGAGAGGCACGCCCACCAGGCCGGTGCTCGCGATGTCGGGGTCGTCGGTGGCCGCGTCGTCGTAGGGGTCGGGGCTCGCCACCGACGGCGCCGGAGCGCTCGACAGCGTCGCGCTCGACGACGCGGCGGCGGCCGGGGTGCGCGCCTGGAGGGCGTGCCGCTGCACCGCCTCGACCGGGGTCTCGCGGCGCGCGACACCAGGGAGCAAGGGTGCGGTGCCCTGTGCCGAGGCCGCCGGCACGCGGGCGGCCGGCATGGTCGGCCGGGACGCCGGCGCGGCCGCCGGGCGCGCGTACGCGTCCTCGGCGTCGTCGCGCGGCGGCTCGGGCTCGTCGTCGGCCGGCGGCTCGTACATGGCTGCGCCGGCCAGCCAGGCGGCGTCGGCGTCGTCGACCGCCGGGGTCGACGGTGGCGCGGGGACGGCGCGTGGCGACGGTGCGGCGTCGCCGGGCATGACCCGGGGCGGGTTGACGGCGCGTGCTGGCGCGGGGTCGTCCGCCTCGGACGACTCCTCTCGAGCCTGGTGCGGAGACGGGTCGCGCGGCCGTGCACCGGTCGCGGCGTCGGCGTCGACGATCTCGATGGTGACCGCGACGCCCAGCGTCTCGTAGACGGCGTCGGAGATGGTGGTCATGTTGCCGCGGCGCGCCGCAGCGACGACGTTCGACGCGAACCCGAGGCGCAGGAGGTTCTCCTCGAGCGCCAGCACCTGGGCGTGCTCCTTGAGGAACGCCCGCGCACGCTCGCTCGGGATGCTGCTGAGCACCTCGTCCCACCGGCGCCGGACGACCTCGGTGGTCACGGCCGGGGCGGGCGGCGCGGCGGCGACGTCCTCGACGGGCGCCGGAGGCTCCTCGTCCTGGGGCGGCTCGACG
>CBINDH010000148.1:0-6785 GCA_966249365.1 uncultured Xylanimonas sp.
GTGCAGCGCGTCGAACGTGGCGACCAGGTCGTAGCCCTCGCCGCCGAACTCCTGCGCGGAGGCGACCTCGAAGGACACCCGGTCCTCGACCCCGGCCTCCGCGGCCCGCTCGCGCGCCGTGCCGATCGACGCCGCGTGGTAGTCGGACCCGACCAGCCGGGTCCGGGGGAACGCCTCGGCGAGCAGGATCGTCGAGGCACCGTGCCCGCAGCCGACGTCGGCGACGAGGGCACCGTCGCGGAGCTTCTGCTCGACGCCGTCGAGCGCCGGGATCCACGAGCTCGTCAGGTGCGCGTGGTAGCTCGGGCGGAAGAACCGCTCGCAGCCGACGTGGACGTCGGTGTGGTGCTCGTGCCAGCCGTACCCGGCGCCGGAGCGCGCCGCGCCGACGATGTGGTCGGTGTCGTGCACCGTCCCGAGCGCGATCTGGAAGAAGCCGGGCAGGAACGCCGGGCTGTCCGGGTCGGTCATCGCCAGCGCGTGCTCCGGCGGGAGGGTGTAGCTGCGGGTCTGGGGGTCGTAGGTGACGTAGCCGCCCGCGGCCTGCGCGTTGAGCCACTCCCGGGCGTACGGCTCGCCGGTCTGCGTCGCCTGCGCGAGCTGCGCCGGCGTGGTCGGGCCCTGTGCGGCGAGCGTGCGGTAGTAGCCGAGCTTGTCGCCCATGACGACGAGCGCGGCGTTGAGCGTGGCGCCGACCTCGTCGACGGCGCGGAAGACGAAGCTCATGAGCTTGTCGGTGTCGATGGGTGCGGTGGTGGTGGACATCGGGTCCCCCTTCCTTGGTGGAGGCGTTCGACGCTAGGTAGTCGTTCCCGCCCACCGCGTCCGGGGACCCCCCTGGTCCTATCCTCGGAAGATGCTGGTGGGCCGCCAGGGGGAACGGCGCGAGATCGACCGGCTCCTCGCGGCAGCCCGGCTGGGCACCAGCGGCGTTCTCGCCCTGACGGGTGAGGCGGGGGTCGGCAAGTCCGCGCTGCTCGACGCGGCCGTCGACGGGGCGGCCGAGATGCGGGTGCTGCGCGCGACCGGGCTCGAGGCCGAGCGCGAGATCCCGTTCGCGATGCTGCTCCAGCTGCTGCGGCCCGCGCTCGACGCACGCGAGGGCATCCCGTCCGCGCAGGCCGAAGCGCTCGCCGCCGCGCTCGCCCTCCCGCACGCCGGCACCCCACGGCTGCCCGACCGGTTCGCGATCGGCGCGGCCGTCCTGAGCCTTCTGTGCCGGTACGCCGAGGACGCCCCCGTCGTCGTCGTGGTGGACGACCTGCACCTCGCCGACGCCGCGTCGCTCGGCGCGCTGGTCTTCGCGGCGCGGCGGCTCGCCGCCGACCCCGTCGCCGTGCTCGCGGCAGTCCGCAGCCCCGAAGGGGACCCGGCCGTCGCCGGGCTGCCCACGCTCGCGCTCGACGGTCTGCCGCTCGACGACGCACGGAGCCTGCTCGCGGCGCGGGGCGTCGTCCCCGGAGAGGACCAGCTCGTCCGGCTGCACCACGCCACCGGCGGCAACCCGCTCGCCCTGATCGAGCTCGGCGGGGAGAACCGCACCGTCGTCGAGAGCAGCGAGACCGGGCTCCCGCTGCGCGTCCCCCGGGCGCTCGCAGGAGCGTTCGGGCGACGGCTGGCGCTGACGGACCCCGCGTGCCGGGCGGCCCTTCTGGTGGCGGCCGTCTGCGGCTCGGACCTGCGGCTCGTCTCCGACGTGTGCGCAGCCCTGGGCCACGACGCCGCGCGTCTGGCCGAGGCGGAGCGGCTCGGGCTCGTGGTGCTGCGGGGCGGCACCGTCGAGTTCCGGCACCCGCTCGTGCGTGCGGCCGCCTACTCCGCTGCGGGACCGGAGGAACGCGTCGCGGCGCACCTCGCCACCGCCGCCGCTCTCCCCGCCGCCGACGTCGACCGCCGCGCGTGGCACCTCTCCGAGGCGACGTGGCACCCCGACGCTGGTGTCGCCGACCTGCTGGCGGAGGCGGGCGCGCACGCCGTGGACCGTGGTGCGTACGCCGCGGCGGCGAGCGCCTACGAACGCTCCGCGCGCGTGACGCCGGACGCCGCGCTCCGCGGGGAGCGGCTCCTGCGGGCGGCCGACCACGCCTGGGGTGCCGGCGACGGCGCGCTCGCGCTCATGCTGCTCGACGAGCGTGCGCGCACTGTCGGCCCTCAGCGGGTCGCGGACGTGCGCGACACCGAGGTGCGGGCCTCGATCGCCGCGCGCACCGGGTCCCTGCGGCGGGCCGCGGACCTGCTCGGCGCCGCGGCGGACCGCGCCGCCTCGCCGGACGACGCGACGGTGCTCCTCGCGGACGCCGTGCACGCCAGCTTCTACCTCGGCGACGCGCGGGAGGCAGCCGCCCTCGCCGATCGCCTGGAAGCGCTGCGACCCGCGGTCACGGAGCCGCGCGCCCGGGCGCTCGGGCTCATGGCCACGGGGATGGCACTGGTGCTCGCGGGAACCGGGGGAGCCGACCACCTCCGCGAGGCGGTCCCGCTGCTGGAGTCCGAGCCGAGCCTGCGGGCGGACCCGCGCCGGCTCACCTGGCTGTTGCTGGCACCGCTCTTCCTGCGGGACGCGACGAGCGGTGCGCGCATGCGTGCGCTCGTCGACGAGGTGCGCGGCTCCGCGGGGGTGGGGGCGCTGCCGGCGGTGCTCTTCCACGTCGCCCGGGACGAGGCGACGACGACGGCGTGGTCGTCGGACGGAGCCGTGCCGGCCGCCCAGGTGCGCTCCTGGGCCCGCGCCGAGGCGGACTACGCCGAGGCGATCCGTCTTGCGGGCGAGACGGGGCAGGACACCGAGCTCGCCATGTCGCTCGCGGGGCTCGCCTGGCTCGAGTCGCGCATGGGCCGCGCGGACGCGTGCAGGCGCCACGGCGAGGTGGCCCGCAGGCTGTGCGCGGCGCGCGAGATCCATGTCGGGGAGGTGTGGGTGGCCTCCGCTCTGGGTGACCTCGCGTTGTCGCTCGGCGACGCGTCCACGGCCGTCGCGGAGCTGCAGCGGCTCCAGGACATGCTCGACGACCTCGGCCTGGACGACGTCGACCTCGCACCGACCCCGGAGCTCGTCGACGCCCTGTGCCGGGTGGGCGAACGGGACCGGGCGCAGGACGAGGCCGTCCGCTACCACGAGCGCGCACTGCGCAAGGGCCAGCCGTGGGCGCGGGCACGGGCCGACCGGGCCCGGGGGATGGTCGCCGGCCCCGACGAGTACGAGGGCTGGTTCAGCGCCGCTCTCGACCGGCACGAGCAGACGCTCGACGAGTTCGAGGTGGCCCGGACCCGGCTCGCGTTCGGCGCGCGGCTTCGCCGCGAGGGGCGGCGCGTCGACGCGCGGGTCCACCTCAGGGCCGCGCTCGGGTCCTTCGACGACCTCGGCGCCCCGCGCTGGCGCGACCACGCGGCGACCGAGCTCGCAGCCACCGGCGAGCACGTCCGTTCCGCCTCGCCGGACGCTGCCGCCGACCTGACACCGCAAGAGCTGCAGGTCAGCCTCCTCCTCGCCGACGGCCGGACGACGCGCGAGGCCGCAGCCGCCCTGTTCCTGAGCCCGAAGACGGTCGAGTACCACCTGCGCAAGGTCTACGTGAAGCTCGGCATCGGGTCGCGCTCGGAGCTCGCCGACATCGTGCACCGGCGCGCGTGAGCGGTCGTCGGCGACGGCGAGGAACGACGGTCGGCGGGGGCGGTCAGGAGGGTCGGACGTGCGAGCGGGTCGCGGGTAAGTACCGAGTTCCGGGGAGGGGTGAAATGCACCACCCGGTTGACGCTAGATTGTCCCCCCGAGCGCGTTGATGCTCGTATTTGCGCTGATCGCGACGATTCGGAGGAAGAGTGACCCAGCTCGAGACGGCGGCAGCCCAGGACATGACGGGCCAGCCGCGAGTCCGTTATCGCGGACGGCACCTGCCGATGGTGGCAGTCGTCCTGGCCGCGTTGATCGCCACTGCGCTCGCCTACAGCGGCATGGTGCTGTTCGGCCTCGAGGTCGCGCGCATGACGCCGCCCGAGGCGTACGCCCTGGCCGGCTTCCTCGAGATCAGCCTCGTGGCCGTCGCGCTCATGGCCCGCAACGCCGCCCTCGAGGGCCGCCCGTACGGCGTGCTGCTCACCCTGACCTGGATCCTCTCGGGCACCTCGGGTCTCTTCGCGGCCCTCCACCAGGTCGCGGTGCCCGACGCGAACACGCCCTACATGGTCGCGTTCCGTTTCGTCCCCCCGCTCGTCGCGGCCCTCATGTGGCACCTCGCCCTGGTCGGCGAGCGGCACCTCGTCACCGGGCACACCCTCGAGGAGCGCCGTCGCGAGCACCGGGTGCACCAGTACGTCGCCGCGCTCGAGGTGTGGCGTGACGCCCGCGTGGACAACTCCGGCAGCGCCGGCGGCATGCGCAAGGTGCGGTCCGCGCACCGGCGTCAGCGCGCGGCGCGCGACAACGCGCTCCGGCTGCTCACGGTCGAGGACTTCGAGCGCCGCATGCAGGTGTGGGTCGAGCGCCTCGAGTCGGCCGAGAAGCACGGCAACCGGCTCGACCTCATCGGCGCCAGCTCGGTCAAGCGCGGTGTGACCCGCGGTGTCGAGGAGCCACTGCACGTCGAGCCCGTCCGGGTGACGCCGCTGCGCGAGATCGCCGCCGAGGACGGCCTGCTGCTGGCCCCGGCCCAGGCCGACGCCGCGCCGGCCGGGTCGGCCGACGTCGCCGAGCCGTTCGAGGAGGCCTTCCAGGAGGCCCTCGACGCCGAGCCCTACGTCGAGGAGGTGGAGGAGGAGCCGGCGCCCGCGCAGGTCGACGTCCCCACCCCGCCCGTCCGGACGACCGCGCGCACGGCCGCGCCCGCCGCGACCAAGTCGGCGACGGCGACCAAGACGGCAGCGAGCAGGCCGGCGAGCAGGCCGACGGCCGCCAAGGCTCCGGCGGGCAAGGCTGCCCCGGCCGCGAGCAAGGCCGCCGCCGCGGCGCGCAAGACGGCTCCGGCCGCGAGCAAGCCTGCGCCGGTCGTCGCCGCTCCTGCGACCGAGAGCGCCGCGCCCGCGGCGACCGAGGACCCCGAGCCGGTGCCCGTCGTCGAGCCCATCGGCACGCGCGAGCCGCTGCCGGAGACGGGGCACACCCGTCGCGTCGAGCTGTTCGACCGGCTGGGGAGCGTGGCCACGGCGACGGACCGCCGTTCGGCGTTCTTCGCGTCCCACCAGCCGACCAAGCCGACGGAGTGACGGCGGGCCGGCGGTCGGTCACCTCCGTCCGGCCGCCGTCTCGAGGAAGAACTCGGCCGCCCGTGCGGGGCCGTTCTCGGATGCCAGAGCGCGCGCCAGCTCTCTGGCACGGTGCGCGTACTGCGCGTCGGTGAGCACCTCCTCGACGGCGGCGGCCAGCCGCTGCGCCGTGAGGCGTGCGTGCGGGACGGGCCGGGGTGCCAGCCCGAGCGCCTTGAGGCGCTTGGCCCAGTACGGCTGGTCGCCGGCGACGGGGACGGTCACGGACGGTACGCCTGCGCGCGTGGCGCGCTGCGACGTGCCGGCCCCGGCGTGGTGGACCACCGCGGCGAGGCGCGGGAACAGCCACGCGTGGCTGACGGCCGTCACCGGGAACACGGGCGTGGTCGCGTCGTCGAGCGGCACGGTCGTCGTGCCCGTGGCGACGACGGCGGGCCAGCCTCCGGCGGCGAGCGCGTCCCGGATGACGGGCCAGTCGTGCGCGAAGACGGCGTCGGAGAAGGAGCCGAGGCCCACGTAGACGATCTCGCGGTGCTCGGCGAGGAACTGCGGGAGGCCGCGCGGGATGACGGGCTCGTCGTCGCCGAGGAGGTGCCCGCTCACGCGGACGTGGGCGGGCCAGTCGTGCGCGGGGACGACGAACTGCGGCGAGACGCCGTAGAGCACGGGTGTGCGCGCGAACGCGGCGAGATGGTCGGCAGTCGTCCAGGGCGCGAGCCCGAGCTCGGCGCGGACCGCGGCGGTCCAGGCGCGCCCGGTGCGTTCGGTGAACCTCTGGGCCAGGCCGCCCGACCAGCGGTTGAGCCCGCTCGCGCCCGGCAGGACGGGAAACGCCGTCGCGTCGGACTCGCGGCTGCGCGTGATCGGCATGAAGAGCAGCTGGGCGTGGGGGTTTCCCCGTGCCTCGGCGAGGGCGGCGCCGAGGGGGAACGTCATGATCCCGGAGACGACCGTCTCGCCGGGGCGCACCGCTGCGGTGACGGCCTGCGCGGCGGGCGGCAGGAGCTCGCCGAACAGCCGGGCGGTGGTCTCGACGGTCTCGCGCCGGCCGCGGGCCTGCGCCCAGCGCCGTCCCGCGTCGTCGGCGAGCAGGGGGCCGACGGCGACGCCGAGGTCGACGGCCTCGAAGCCCGCCTCCTCGACCGGGCCCACCTGGTCGCTCGCGACCGCGAGGCGGGCGTCGGCCCCGCGCGTTCGGATCGCGTGGGCGACCCGCAGCGCGGGACCGACGTCACCTCGTGAGCCGAGGGCGATGAAGAAGACCGAGGGGCGCACATGCCCACTGTCTCCCGACCGGTCAGCTCCGGCGCGTCAGCGCGCGTCCCGCGGCCAGGAGGGCGACGACCGTCCAGGCGCCCAGCACGACGGCGGAGCGGGTGGGCATGGTGAACACCTCCGACATCAGCGACGCTCGCATGAGGTCGGCCAGCGGGGCGATCGGCAGCCAGTCGTGCGCCGCGGCGAGCCACGCCGGGAAGCGCTCGGCGGGGATCGAGATCGGCGCGAACATCAGCACGACGAACACGAACACCTGGCTCACGAGGTGGGCGAGCTGTGGCTTGAGGACGAGCGCGATGGAGTAGCCG
>CBINDH010000149.1:0-6775 GCA_966249365.1 uncultured Xylanimonas sp.
GTGACGGTAACACCGTCACCGCTGAACCTTCGCGATCGCGACGGTCAGCGCACCGGTACACTCACGGCTACGCTCCGGGATGCGAACGGGAACATCCTGACGGGGCGCGTGATAACGTGGTCGAGCTCGAACACGCAGGTGGCGACGGTGGATCTGGAGCCGGCGGCGGTCGCGGCGGAGCGGGAGAAGAACCCGTCGCTGGCGAACCGGCGCTATCGGGTGATTTCGACGGCGCTCAACCAGCAGCACCCCGCTGGTTGAGCCCCGTCGAAACCAGGAGCCCCGTCGAAACCAGGAGCCCCGAACGAGACTGCTACCGCGCCCCGACCGCCGCGATGAAGATCGCGACCGTGTGGCACGCGAACCCGGCCACCGTCAGCGCGTGGAAGATCTCGTGGAACCCGAACCAGCGCGGGCTCGGGTTCGGGAACTTGGTGCCGTAGATGACGGCGCCGAGGGTGTAGGCGATGCCGCCGGCGATGACGAGCCAGACGACGGCCGGCCCGCCGGTGGCCCAGAACTGGTCCATGTACGCGACGGCGACCCAGCCGAGGGCGACGTAGACGGGCACGTACACCCAGCGCGGCGCGTCCATCCAGAACAGGTGGGCGAGCAGCCCGGCGATGGCTCCGCCCCACACGATGAGGAGCAGCACGGTCGCGGTCGACGTCGGCAGGAGGAGCACGGCGAGCGGCGTGTAGGTGCCCGCGATGATGAGGAAGATGTTGGCGTGGTCGATGCGCCGCAGGACGGCGTGCACCGTGGCGGACCACTTGCCGCGGTGGTAGATCGCGCTCATCCCGAACAGCGACAGCGACGTCACCATGAACACGGCCGCCGCGACCTTCCCGGCCACGGGCGGGGAAAGCACGATGAGCACGATGCCGGCGGCGAGCGCGAGCGGCGTCGTGGCGGCGTGGATCCAGCCGCGCAGCTTGGGCTTGAGGGCTTCGACGGCGGTGCCGACCGACTTTGCCGTCTGCGCGACGGCGGTCCGTGCGGCGTCGATCGACTCCTCGATGCGCGACTCGCCCGGGCGGCGGTCGGGCACGATGTTGCGGCCGGTGCTGGGGTCGGCTTGTGCTGCCACGGAGTCTCCTGGGTGTCGTCGAGGACGGGCGCGAGGACGTTCGGTCCACAACTTACGCTTCCGTAGGTTACGCCACCGTAGCCTCGCGGTGCACGACGGGCGAGCGCACGCCGTGCGCGAGTCGTGAAGATCCGGGGAGCGGCTGCCCGCGAGCCGTCTCGGATGGGGGTCGGCGCAGGTGGCGGGCCGGTACGGTGGACGCGTGCGTCTGCCCCACACGCTCTACCGGCTCTACGAGCGTCGCCTCTCCACCAGCCTCGTGCCGAGCCGGCTGCCCCGTCACATCGGCGTGATCCTCGACGGCAACAGGCGGTGGGCGAAGTCGTTCGGTGAGACCGCGGCCACCGGGCACCGGCGCGGCGCCGACAAGATCGCCGAGTTCCTCGGGTGGGCCGAGGAGCACGGCATGGAGGTCGTCACCCTGTGGATGCTGTCCACCGACAACCTCTCCCGCTCGCCCGGTGAGCTGGGCGACCTGCTCGACATCATCGAGGACGCCGTGCGCGGGCTCGCCGACTCCGGCCGGTGGCGGCTGCGCGTCGTCGGGCGGCTCGACCTGCTGCCCGAGCGGCTCGCCGTCGCGCTGCGCGAGGCCGCCGCGGGCACGTGTCACGTGCGCGGCCTGCAGGTCAACGTCGCCATCGGCTACGGCGGCCGCCACGAGATCGCCGACGCCGTCCGCTCGTACCTCCGGGAGCAGGCCGCCGCGGGCGTCACGATCGCCGAGCTCGCCGAGACGATCGACGTCGACGACATCGCCGGGCACCTCTACACGGCCGGGCAGCCGGACCCCGAGCTCGTCATCCGCACCAGCGGCGAGCAGCGCATCGGCGGGTTTCTCATGTGGCAGTCGGCCCACTCCGAGCTGTACTTCTGCGAGGCGTACTGGCCCGACTTCCGCCGGACCGACTTCCTGCGGGCGCTGCGCGACTACACCCGCCGGGAGCGGAGACTGGGCAGGTGACCCGTGGTGGCTGAGCCGGAGCCGTCCGACCGTCGCGCGAGCGCGACGTGGGAGGCCCTGTTCCGCACGCAGGCCGAGCTGCTGCGCCGCCTCCAGGCCGACCCCATCTGGGACGAGGTCTCGCTGCGCGAGTACGACGTCCTGTTCGTGCTCGCCTCCGCGGGCGGCGCGCTGCGTCTGCGCGACCTGACGGACCACCTCTTCCTCGTCCAGTCCTCGGTGTCCCGGCTGGTGGAGCGCATGGAGTCGCGCGGTCTCGTGGTCCGCACCACCCCGCCCGACGACGCGCGCGGCACCCTGGTGACCCTCACCGAGAGGGGCCGACAGCTTCAGCGCGAGGTAGGCGCCCGCCACCTGCAGGCCATCGGCAGGTACGTCGGCGGGGCGCTCGACGACGACGAGCAGCGCACGTTGCGCGGGCTCCTCGACCGGCTGCGCGCCGCCCAGGCGGAGATCACCCCCGTCGAGCGGTCCTGAACCGGGGCGAACCCGGCTCCCTCATGGGAGCACCCCACGTTGCGTAGGGGAGACCCCCGGCCTAAGTCGGGGGGACCCCGGATTCCGGCAGGGCGAGGCGCGGCGTGAGCCTGGTGTGCGCCACGTCCACGTCTCCGTCACGGGAGTTCCCCATGTCCGCCATCCCCCGATGGATCACGCACAGATCCGTCAAGTGGTTCGTCGTCGCCGCCTGGGTCGCGGCGGCCGCGCTGCTCAGCCCGCTCGCGGGCACCCTCAGCGACTACCAGTCGAACGAGGCGAAGGCCTGGCTGCCGACGGCCGCCGAGTCCACCGAGGTGATCGACCGCGCCGCGAAGTTCGGCGAGCCGGACACCGCCCCCGCCGTCGTCGGCTACGTGCGCGACGACGGCATCACGCAGGCCGACCTCGCCAAGGCCACCGACGCCGCCGCCACGTTCGCCGCCCAGGACATGGTCGTGGGCGACGTCGTCGGACCGATCCCGTCGCAGGACGGCAAGGCGCTCGAGATCATCGTCCCGGTCGCGCTCGGCGACGACGGCTGGGACGCCGCCCCCGAGCACGTCGACGTCCTGCGCACGATCGCCGAGAACGGCGCCGACGGCATGACCGTCCACATCGCCGGGCCGCTCGCGGGCGCCGCCGACAGCGCCGCGGCGTTCTCCGGCATCGAGTCGACGCTGCTGTACGCGGCCGCCGCCGTCGTCGTCGTCATCCTCCTGCTCACCTACCGCAGCCCGGTGCTGTGGCTGCTGCCGCTCGTCAGCGCGGGCGTCTCGCTCGTCGTCTCGCAGGCGGTGATCGCGTGGCTCGCACGCGAGGGCGTCCTGACCGTCAACGCGCAGAGCCAGGGCATCCTCACCGTGCTGGTGTTCGGGGCGGGCACCGACTACGCGCTGCTGCTCGTCGCGCGCTACCGCGAGGAGCTGCGCCGGCACGCCGACCGGCACGAGGCGATGGCCGTCGCGCTGCACCGCGCCGCACCCGCGGTCGTCGCGAGCGGCGCCACCGTCGCCGTCGGCATGCTGTGCCTGCTGCTGGCCTCGCTCGCCTCGACGAGCGGGCTCGGCCCCGTCGCCGCGATCGGCGTGCTCGTCGCCGTCGCCGTGATGCTCACGCTGCTGCCCGCGCTGCTCGTCGTGTGCGGCCGCTGGGTGTTCTGGCCGCGCGTCCCGGCGCTCGGGCAGCCCGAGCCCACCGCCGACGGCGTCTGGGCCCGGCTGGGCGCGCGGATCGCGCGCGGGCCGCGGCGCACGTGGCTCGTCACCACCGCCGCGCTGGCGCTCATGTCCGTGGGCGTCGTCCAGCTCCAGGCCACGGGGCTGACCGCCGAGCAGGCGTTCCGCGGCGAGCAGCCGGCGATCGTCGCCGGCAAGGCGCTCGCCGAGCACTTCCCGGCGGGCGCGGGCCAGCCGATGGTCGTCGTCGCCAACGCCGAGGCGGTCGACGACGTCGTGACGGCGCTGGCCGGCGTCGATGGCGTCGACCCGGGGTCGGCGACGAAGCCCCTCGTCGCCGACGGCGACGCGATGTTCGAGATGACCCTCGTCGACGCGCCCGACTCCGACGCTGCCGCGGCCGCCCTCGAACGGGCCCGCGACGCCGTCCACGCCGTGCCCGGGGCGGACGCGCAGATCGGCGGGTCCACCGCGACGAACGCCGACGTGCTCGCCGCCGCGAGCGCCGACAACAAGGTGGTCATCCCCGCGATCCTGCTGGCCGTGCTCGTGATCCTCGCGCTGCTGCTGCGCGCGGTCGTGGCGCCGCTGCTGCTCATGGGCACCGTGGTGCTGTCGTTCGGGGCGGCGCTGGGCGTCAGCGCCCTGGTGTTCCGGAACGTGTTCGACTTCGCGGGCGCCGACCCGTCGATGCCGCTGTTCGCGTTCGTGTTCCTCGTGGCGCTGGGGATCGACTACAACATCTTCCTCATGACGCGGGTGCGGGAGGAGTCGGTCCTGCACGGGACCCGGCGCGGCGCGCTGACCGGGCTGTCCGCCACGGGGGCCGTCATCACGTCCGCGGGCCTGGTGCTGGCCGGCACGTTCGCGACCCTGGCGACGCTGCCCGCGGTGTCGTTCGCCGAGATCGGGTTCACGGTCGCGTTCGGCGTGCTGCTCGACACGATCATCGTGCGGTCGGTGCTCGTCACGGCGCTCACGCTCGACGTCGGGGACCGGATGTGGTGGCCGTCGAGGCTCGCGCGCCGCCACGTGACACCGCCGCTCACCCGGGAGCTGGTCTCGGTATCGTCCCAGGAGTGACCAGCCCCCACGTCGTCGTCGCCCCCGACTCCTTCAAGGGATCTCTCGCGGCGGCCGACGTCGCGGAAGCCCTCGCGGCCGGCGTCCTCGCCGCCGTCCCCACCGCGCAGGTGACCCGCCTGCCGATGGCGGACGGCGGCGAGGGCACGCTCGCCGCCCTTGCCGCCGCCTGGGGTGTCCCGCTGCGGTCGGTCGAGACGGTGGATGCCGTCGGGCGTCCGACGTCGGCCCGGTGGGCGGCGTCGCCCGACGGGCGCGTCGGCATCGTCGAGCTGGCGGAGGCCTCCGGGCTCCCGGCTGTCTCCGACGTGCGCCGCCAGCCGTTGCACGCGCACACGCGCGGGACGGGCGAGCTCGCGGCGGCCGTCCTGGACGCGGGTGTCGAGGAGGTCCTCGTGTGCCTCGGCGGCTCCGCGTCGACCGACGGCGGCGCGGGGATCCTCACGGGACTGGGCGCGCGCGTGCTCGACTCCGGGGGCGAGCCGGTGCCCGACGGCGGCGAGGGCATCGCGGTGGCGACGTCGCTCGACCTGTCCGGCCTGCACCCGCGCGCCCGGTCGGTGCGCTGGCGGCTCGCCGTCGACGTGACCAACCCCCTGACGGGCGAGCACGGTGCCGCCGCGGTGTTCGGCCCGCAGAAGGGCGCGCTGCCGGGCGACGTCGCGTTCCTCGACGGGGCGCTCGCACGGTGGGCGGGGGTGCTCGAGCGGGAGTCGGGCGTCACCGTGCGGGAGCTGCCGGGGGCCGGCGCGGCGGGCGGCGTGCCCGCGGCGCTCGTGGGGGTGCTCGGGGCGACCGTCGAACGCGGTGCCGATCTCGTCGCCGAGGCCGTCGGGCTGCCCGCGGCACTGGCGGACGCGGCCCTCGTGATCACGGGCGAGGGGTCGTTCGACTCGCAGTCGGTGCGCGGCAAGGTGCCCGACGGCGTGGCGCGGGCCGCCGCCGCGTCCCCGGCCCGGCCTCCCGTCGTCGTCGTCGCGGGGCAGGTGCTGCTGCCGGCCGCCCAGACGCGCGCGGCCGGGATCCGGGCGGCGTTCTCGATCGCTCCCGGGCCGACGACGCTCGACGACCTGCTCCACCGCACCGCGGCACGCCTGACGGAGGTGGCGGCGTCGGTGACGGCCCTGGTCCTGGGCTCGGACTGAGGTCGCGGGAATACCCCGGCAGGGCATTGCGCTACTTTTCACGAGGTCGCCGGTGCGTCACCGCCGGCGACCCGCGAGGGAGGTATGAATGTCCGGCCGCAGCACCATGCGCGTCGAGTTCGAGGAGCAGGGCCAGCGGGTCGTCTACCGGCGGCACCGCAACGGTGGAGGGCTCGTCTCACCCCAGGCGAGCGTCGACCCGACCGCGTTCGTCGCGCGCGACGCGTGGGTCGAGCCCGGCGCGCGCGTCGAGTCCGGCGCGACCGTCAAGTCGGGCGCGTGGATCGACACGGACGCCCACCTGGGCGAGGACGTCGTCGTCGGCAGGTACGCGCACGTGGGCCCCGGAGCGTCGGTGGGCGACGGCGCGCACCTGGGCAAGGGCGTGCGCCTCGGCGCGGGCGTCCGGGTCGAGCCGCGCACGCGGGTCCCGGAGGACGAGACGGTCGCCGCGGGCGACGTCGTCACGCGCGCCCGCTACGGCATGGCCGCCTGACGCCGCCCGTCGGTCGCGGGGCCCATCGATCGGAACGTGCAACTGAGATCGGAACGTGTGGTCAGACGCACGTTCCGATCTCAGTTGCACGTTCCGATCTAGCAGGCGCGCCGCGCTGTCGTGACGGCGTGTCGTAACAACGTCACATCACAGCGAGCCGATCGGCGCCGAATCCCCACGGTGCCGGTGGGAGGATTCGACCATGCTTTCGACGTCCCCGGCGCTCGACGCGCGCCCTTACGACGCCCTGCTGCTCTACTCCTTCGGCGGTCCGAACAAGCCCGAAGACGTGGTGCCCTTCCTGCGCAACGTCACCGCGGGCAAGGGCATCCCCGACTCCCG
>CBINDH010000150.1:0-6753 GCA_966249365.1 uncultured Xylanimonas sp.
CCGTCCACGTGATCGTGAACTGGGTGCCCTCGGGCACGAGGTCCGCCGACTCACCGGCGACCTGCTTCTAGACCGAGAAGGAGCCGAAGAGCTCGGTGGCGGTGTTGGTGACCTCGACCAGGACGACCTGGCCGTCGTCGACCGTCACGGTCGCCGGCGCGAAGGAGGGGGCCCCCCACTCGATGCCGTCGATCACCGGGAAGGTCGGCTCGTCGAACGTGACGACCGTGTCGACCGGCAGGTCCATCGGCCCGGAGACCACGGTGCCGTCGGCGAGCAGCGTGAGCTCGCCGCTCGTCGCACCCGCGTAGACGATCCCGTCCGGGACCTCGGCGGTCCACGTCACGGTGAACTCGGTGTCGGCCGGGACGCGCCCCGCGCCGCTGCCCACCACGGTCTTCGCGGCCTGGAAGCCGCCGACCTGGAGGGTGGCGAAGTTGGTCACGACGACCTCGGCGTTCACGTCGTCCGCGATGGTGACGGACTCCGGGCTGAACTCGGGCGCACCCCAGATCACGCCGGGCAGGGTCGGCAGGTCGACCTCGGTGAAGGTGACGACGGTGCCCACCGGGAGGTTCTGCGGGCCGTCGACGAACGTGCCGTCGGCGAGCACGGTCAGCATGCCGGTCACCGTGGTGCCGTCGAGCTCGTACGAGAACCCGATCGAGAACTCGGTGTCGGCGGGCACCGAGCCGGCGCCCGTCCCGGCGACGGCCTTGGAGACCTGGAAGCCGCCGGCCGCCGCGTCGGTCGCGTCGTTGGTCAGCGTGACGAGGATGTTCTCGTCGTCGGCGATGGTGACGCTCTGGGGCGAGAACGAGGGGGAACCCCACACCACGCCGTCGACGTCCGGAAGCTGGACCTCGGTGAAGTGCACGACCGTGCCGGTCGGCAGGTTCTGCGGGCCGTCGACGGGCGCGCCGTCGGCGCCGACGGTCATCGTGCCGGTCACGGTGCTGCCGTCGAGCTCGTACGAGTACCAGACCCAGAACTGGGTGTCAGCAGGGACGATGTCCGACGCCTCGCCGACGACGGACTTCTGGATCGAGAACCCGCCGGCGTCCAGCTCGGTCGCGTCGTTGGTCAGGGTGACGAGGGTGTTCTCGTCGTTGCCGATGGTGACGGTCGCCGGCGAGAACACCGACGCACCCCACACGACCTCGTCGACCTCGGGAAGCTGGACCTCGATGAAGGTCACGACCGTGCCGACCGGGAGGTTCTGCGGCCCGGCGACCACGGTGCCGTCCGCGCGGACGGTCATCATGCCGGTGACCATGACGCCGTCGAGGTCGTAGCGGTACCGGACGGTGAACTCGGTGTCGTCGGGACCGAGGTGCGCCGCGTCACCGACGACCAGCTTCTGGAGCGAGAAGCCGCCGACCTGCTGCACGGCAGCGTTGGTGACCGAGACGAGCGTGTTCTGGCCGTCGCCGATCGTGATGGCGGCCGGGGAGAAGACGGGCGTGCCCCACTCGATGCCGGGCACCTCGGGGAAGTCCGTCTCCTCGAAGGTGACGACGGTGCCGACCGGGAGGTCCTGCGGGCCGTCGACGACGGTGCCGTCCGCGAGGACCGTCACGGTGCCGGTGGTCGCGCCGTCGTAGACGATGCCGTCCGGAACCTGCGCGGTCCACGTGACGGTGAACTCGGCATCCTCCGCCACGGAGCCCGCGCCGGAGCCCTGCACGTCCTTGCTCAGCGAGAAGCCGCCGACGGCGAGCGTCGCGGTGTTGGTCAGCGTGACCGAGGTGATCGAGCCCAGGCCGATGGTGATCTCGGCCGACGGGTCGAACTGCGGCGTGCCCCACGTGATGCCGGGGAGCGTGGGAAGGTCGATCTCGTCGAGCGTGACGACGGTGCCCACGGGCAGGCCGCTGGGGCCGTTCGCGACGGAGCCGTCGGCGAGGAGCGTCAGCGTGCCGCTGGTCGGGCCGTCGTAGACGGCGCCCGAGGGGATCTGCGCGGTCCACGTGACGGTGAACTCGGTGTCGGCGGGGACAGAGGCCGCACCGGTGCCGTCGAGGGCCTTCGCGACGGAGAACCCGCCGCCGGCCATGCAGGAGAACACGTCGGCGCCGAGCCACGGGTAGTTGTGCTGCTCGTTGCCGCCACCGGACGTCGTCAGGTCCTTGCCGATGTAGACGCGACCGTTGGTGCTCGAGGTGATGTTCGAGCTCGCGTTCGGCGCGAGGATCGAGCCGATGAACTGGCCGGACCCGGTGATGTCGACCTGCTCGGCGTCGAGGAAGTTGAACAGGATGCGCGACGACGCCTCGCCGAGCATCGGGCTGCCCAGGTCGTCCACGCGCACGCCGTTGTAGGAGACGAAGTTCGCGGAGATCGACACGGGGCCGCCGACGACGTTGATCACGAGCGGGGCGTCAGCCGGGAGCCCGGTGAAGACGAACTCCGACGCGCCGTCGAGGTCGGCCGCACTGATCGTGAAGGCCTGGAGCGTGACGTTCGACGGGTCGGTGGTCGTGAACGTCACCTGGTTGCCCGAGCGCTCCGCCGTGCCCGTGACGGTCGCGTCGCCGAGCTGGGCCGAGGTCGTCGTGATGACGTCGTGGAAGTCGTCGAAGGGCGACATCGCCGCGGCCTGGCCCATGCCCTGGGTCACGGGGGCGCCCACGGTCTCGGGCTGGCCGGGCGCCGCGTCGATGGTCCCGCCGACCTGGACGGCGCCGCCGCCGGCGAGACCCGCGCCGACCTGGACCGTGGTGTCGGAGGAGATGGTCAGGTTGCCGCCGACGGCGAGCATGACGGAGCCCTCGTCGGGGGCGATCTGCGAGCCGACGCCGACGGTGCCGACGTTGAACAGGCCGCCCCACTCCTTGTCGAACGTGGCGTCGCCACGCACGAGCAGCAGGCCCTCGGACTCGGCCGCGCCACCGGTCGCGAGGTAGTTGCCCCCCGCGTAGACCGAGACGTTGTTGTCGGTGAACTTCACCGGAAGGTTGCCGATCCCGGGGATCTCCCCCGGCGCGGGGCACTGCCCCGGGACGGCGGCGGCGGGCGCAGCGCCCGGCCCCACGACGACGACAAGGGCGCCGGACAGTGCCAGCGCGGCCGTGGTGGCCGCGCCGAGCAACCGGCGCGCGATGCGGGCCCGCGAACGCGGGACTGGGGTCAGGCGGTGGGTCATGAGCACTCCAGGTTGACGTGTGCCGAGGCAGGGCTCGGCCTGCGCTTCCACTCGTGAGGACACCGCCCGGCGCGCGTCATCACGCGGTTGCGGTGTGGTGTGCGTCACCCCCGTTCGGGCGTCGTGGCGAGCGCCCCGGGCGCGCGGCCAACCCTCCTGGCACCCTGGGACCGTGATCGAACTGCTCGTCCTCGCGGTCGCCACTCTCGTCGTCATCGCCGCCGCGACCGTCGCCGGTCCTCGCCTCGGCATCGCCTCGCCGCTCGTCCTGGTGCTCATCGGCGTGGTCGCGAGCCTGCTGCCCGTGTTCGCCGACCTCCACATCGACCCCGAGCTGATCCTCGAGGGCGTGCTGCCGCCGCTGCTCTACTCGGCGGCCGTGTCCATGCCAGCGATGAACTTCCGCCGCGAGTTCGGCGCGATCAGCGGCCTGTCGGTCGTGCTCGTCGTCGGCAGCTCGCTGGTGCTCGGGCTGTTCTTCATGGCGGTCATCCCGGGGCTGGGGTTCGCGTGGTGCGTGGCGCTCGGCGCGATCGTCAGCCCGACCGACGCGGTGGCGACGTCGATCGTCAAGCAGACGAACGTCTCGAAGCGCGTCGTGGCGATGCTCGACGGGGAGAGCCTGCTCAACGACGCGACGGCGCTCGTGCTGCTACGCACCGCCATCGTCGCGGCGGCCGCGGCGTTCTCGTTCTGGGGCGCGGTCGGCACGTTCGTGTGGTCGGTGCTCGTGGCCGTCGTCATCGGCGGCGTGGTCGGCGTGGCGAACCTCGCGGTGCGCCGCCACGTGACGGACCCGGCCGTGAACACCGTCATCTCGTTCGCCGTGCCGTTCATCGCGTCGCTGCCGGCCACGCTGCTGGGCAGCAGCGGGCTCGTGGCCGCCGTCGTCGCCGGGCTCATCACGGGGATCCGGGCGCCGCACGTGCTCTCGCCACGCAACCGGCTCGCAGACGCCTCCAACTGGCACACGGTCGAGCTCGTGCTCGAGGGCCTGGTGTTCCTGACCATGGGGCTGCAGATCAGGGCGATCATCAGCGACGTCGGGCAGACCTCGAGCGTCGAGACGGCGGTGCTCGTCGCCCTCGGCGCGCTCGTGCTGACGATCCTCGTGCGGGCCGCGTACGTCGTCCCGCTGCTCCGCTCGCTGAGTCGCCGCGCGCGCCGCCGGGCCGGTGTCCAGGAGCGCCTGCAGGGCCTCGCCGAGAGGCTCGCCACCCCGGAGGGGCAGGAGCACGCGCTGCGCAAGGTCGGCTCGCAGCGGCGGGTCGAGCGGTTCACGCGCCGTGTCAGGCAGTTCGTCGCGGACGTCGACTACTTCCAGCGCCAGCCGCTGGGCTGGCGCGAGGGCACGGCCGTGGTGTGGGCGGGCATGCGTGGCGCCGTGACCGTCGCGGCCGCGCAGACGCTCCCCGCCGACACCCCGCAGCGCGCGGTGCTCGTGCTGATCGCCTTCGCCGTCGCGATGCTCTCGCTGCTGATCCAGGGCGGGACGATCGGTCCGCTGCTCCGGCGGATCGCGCCCCCGGTCGACCTGGCCGCGGCTCGGGCCGAGGCCGACGACGAACGGGCCCGGATCCTGGCGCTGCTCACAGCCAGCGCCGAGACCGTCGCACCGCCCGAGCCCCTCGACGGCGAGGGGCCGCGCGAGGCCGTCCAGGCGGCGCGCGCCCACCAGCTCGCCGTGCTGGAGGCACAGCGCGAGGCGCTGCTCGACGCGCGCGACCACGGCACCTTCGACGCCGACGTCCTTGAGGACGCGCTGGCCAACATCGACGCCTCCCAGCTCGCGATCGAGCTGCGCGGCCGGTTCGTGGGCTGAGCTGGCCGGGTCGTACGCGATCTCCGGGACCTGACCCGGGGGCCGCGTCACGGGCGCTGGGCTGCCCGGCGGGCGGCCCCGCTACCGTGGCAGCGTGCACCCACCGTCCCCACCGGTGGTCGTCCGGCGGCTCGCGCCCGACGACTGGCCCGCCGTCGAGGCGATCTACCGCGAAGGCATCGCGTCCGGCCACGCCACGTTCGAGGCCGCCCCGCCCACCTGGGACGAGTTCGACGCAGCCAAGGACGCCCACCTGCGGTTCGTCGCCACGATCGACGCGCGGGTCGTGGGCTGGGTCGCCGCCGCACCCGTCTCCGGCCGCCAGGTGTACCGCGGCGTCGTCGAGCACTCCGTGTACGTGGCCGGCGCGGCGCAGGGGTTCGGCGTCGGCGGCCTGCTCCTCGACGCCCTGATCGCCGAGGCCGACCGGCGGGGCGTCTGGACGATCCAGTCCGGCATCTTCCCGGAGAACGCCGAGAGCCTCCGCCTGCACGAGAGACACGGCTTCCGCGTCGTCGGCCGCCGCGAGCGCATCGGTCTGATGACCTACGGGCCGCTCGCCGGCACCTGGCGCGACACCGTCCTCGTGGAGCGCCGGCGCCCCTGAGCGCGGGCACGCGTCAGACGGCGCGCCGCACGACGAGCAGCGTGGCGTCGTCCGCGGACGCCGGGTCACGCGTGCCGCTCACGACCTCGTGGAGGTCGGCGGGCATCCCCCGGCACAGCGCCTCCTCGAGGCGCTGCAGACCGACGCGCATCGACTCCCCGCGGCGCTCGACGAGCCCGTCGCTGTAGAGGACCAGCGTTCCCCCGGCGGGCACCTCGAGGCGGGCGACGGTCAGCCCGTCCGTGGGCACGCCGAGCGGCGGCGTGCTCGCCCGCGGGCCCCACGTCACCTCGCCGTCCGGCCCCGCGACGAGCACCGGCGGGTGGCCGAGCGACACGTGGTCGACGACGCCGGTCGCCGGGTCCAGCAGCGCGACCATGACGGTGGCGATCTCGCCCGGCAGCGTCAGCCGCACGATCTCGGCCAGGCGCGCGACCGCCGCCTTCAGGTCGCCCGTGGTGAGCAGCGCCGCCCGCAGCGCGTTGCGCAGCTGACCCATGATCGCCGCCGCCTGCAGCCCGTGGCCCGTGACGTCCCCGACGACGAGCGCCACCAGACCGCTCGGGAGCGGGAGCACGTCGTACCAGTCCCCGCCGACCAGACCGGCCCCGGCGGCGTCGTACAGGGCCTCGACGCGCCAGCCGTCGACGTCGGGCAGGCGTTCCGGGAGCAGGCTGCGCTGCAGCGCCTCCGTGGCGCGGACCTCGCGGCGGCCGCGCACGTACAGCGCCTCGAGCAGGTGTCCGCGCAGCGCGGCGGCGTCGGCGAGGTCCCGGTCCGACCACGGCGCGTCCGGGGTGTGCCGCAGCCACACGAGCGCCTGTCCGTCGGGCAGCGCGATGCCGAGGGCCGCGGTCACGTCGGGCGCCGCACCCGCGGCCCGGGACGCGGTGACCGCGAGGTCGTCGGCGACGACGACCTCGGCGCCGTCGTCGAGCACCCAGGCGAGCAACGCGTCCACGCCGTCGGCGTCAGGCACCGTGCCTACGGTCGTGACGCGCCCCTCGGCTCGGACGATCGCCCCGTCGGCCCCGACGAGCCGACGCGTCCACCCGGAGCGCGTGACGGCGATGCCGAGCGGCACCGACTCGTCGCGGGAGTCCGCCGCGAGGTGGGCCAGGACTCGCTCTCGCCGCAGGGCGTCGCTCTCGCGCTCCGCGAGCTCCGCCTCGAGCAGCT
>CBINDH010000151.1:0-6736 GCA_966249365.1 uncultured Xylanimonas sp.
TCGCCGCCGCCCCCGTGTGGTGCCACGACGGCGTCGCCGAGGAGCTCCCCGTGGGGCGCCCGGGCGCGCTCGTGCTGGCCGACACCGGTGCGGCCGTCGCGACGCGTGACGCCGTCGCCGGCGTGCGCGCGCTCCGTGACCGCCGGCCCGCCACCGTCGACACCGCAGTCGCGAGCCTCGCCGCCCTGACATCGGCGGCGCGCACGCACCTCGGCGACGGCGACCTCGCCGGCGGCGGGGCCGCCATGGACGAGGCGCACGGCGTGCTCGCGACCCTCGGGGTGAGCAACCCCGCCCTCGACCACGTCGTCGCGCAGGCGCGCCGCGCAGGCGCGCTCGGCGCGAAGCTCACCGGCGGCGGCCGCGGCGGGTGCGTCATCGCCCTCGTCGACGACGCCGACGGCGCGACCGAGCTCGCCCGCCGCCTCCGCGCCTCGGGCGCACGGGCCGCCTGGACCCTCGACCTCGCACCGACCCTCGAGGCGGTCGCCGCATGAGCACCGCCACCGCCGTCGCGCACCCCAACATCGCCCTCGTCAAGTACTGGGGGAAGCGCGACGCGACCCTCAACCTGCCCGAGACGGGCAGCCTGTCGCTGACGCTCGACATCTTCCCGACCACGACGACGGTCACGCTCGACGGAGCCGCCGACGCGGACACGCTCGAGCTCGACGGGACCGCCGCGACCGGCACGCCGCTCGACCGCGTGCGCACCTTCCTCGACCTGGTGCGCGAGCGCGCCGGCGTGGAGACCCACGCCCGCGTCGTCTCGCACAACACGGTGCCGACCGGCGCCGGGCTCGCGTCGTCCGCGTCTGGCTTCGCAGCCCTCGCCGCGGCAGCGAGCGCCGCCTACGGCCTGCCGACCGACGCCGTCTCCCTGTCCCGCCTCGCCCGGCGCGGGTCGGGCTCGGCGTCGCGGTCGATCCTGCCTGGCCTCGCCGTGTGGCGCGAGGGCGACGACGAGACGTCGTACGCCGAGCCGGTCGAGGGTCCTGCACTGTCCATGGTCGTCGCGACGGTCGACGCCGGCCCGAAGGCCGTCTCGAGCCGGGAGGCGATGCGCCGCAGTGCCGCCACCTCGCCGTTCTACCCCGCCTGGGTCACCTCGACGCGCGAGACGCTCGAGGAGGCGCTCGCGGTGTGCGCGCGTGGGGACTTCACGGCGCTCGGCGCGCTGACGGAGACGAACGCGCTGCGCATGCACGCGGCGATCCAGGCGTGCCACCCGCCGGTGCGCTACCTCGCGCCGACGAGCGTGCGGCTGTTCGACCGGGTGGCCGCGCTGCGCGCCGAGGGTGTCGACGTGTGGGCGACCGCGGACGCCGGGCCGAACGTGGTGGCGGTCTGCCGGCCCGAGGACGCGGAACGCGTCGCGGAGGACCTGGCGAACGACGCCCCGGTGACCGTGGCCGGAGCGGGCCCGGGCGTGCGGCTCGTGCCCGCCGACGAGGCCGCTTCGTGATCGTTGGGCGCGCCCCCGGCAAGCTGTTCGTCGCCGGCGAGTACGCGGTCGTGGAACCGGGTGAGCCGGCCGTGCTCGTGGCCGTCGACCGGTTCGTCACCGTTGACCTGACCCCGACCGGCGGCGCCGTCGGCACGGTGCACTCCCCTGACCGCGGCGGCGACCCGCTCGCGTGGCGGGCGGGGCCGGACGGCGTGGTCGCCGCCGACGAGCCGCACGACTACGCGCACGTGGTCTCGGCGCTGACCGTGGTCGAGCGGCTGCGAGCCGAGCGCGGGCTCCCGGCCCGGCACGCTGACCTGCGCATCACCTCGCAGCTCGACGACGTCTCGGGCCGCAAGTACGGCCTGGGGTCGTCGGGCGCGGTCACCGTCGCGACCGTGCGGGCCCTCGGCACGCTGCACGGCCTGAACCTGGACGACGCGCAGGTGTTCCGGCTGGCGCTGCTCGCCACCGTCCGGGTGTCGCCCGCGGGCTCGGGCGGCGACGTCGCGGCGAGCACGTTCGGCGGGTGGCTGCGGTATGCGGCCCCGGACCGGGCTGAGTTGCGGCGGCGCCTCGACGGCGGGTCCGTGCGCGAGCTCCTGGACGCCCCGTGGCCGGGCCTCGACCTGACACCGCTGCCCGCGCCCCGCACGCTGCGGCTCGTCGTCGGCTGGACCGGCAGCCCCGTCTCGACCGACGCGCAGGTCGACGCGGCCCGCCGCACCGACCTCGACCCGGCGGCGTTCCTCGCCGCGAGCCGCGCGTGCGTCGACCGGCTCTCGGACGGGTTGCGGACCGGCGACGACACCGCGACCGCGGAGGCGGTGCGCGCCGCGCGCGCGGTGCTGGCCGGGTACGCGGCGCAGACCGGTGTGACGATCGAGACACCTCGCCTGAGCGCGCTGTGCGACGTCGCCGAGGCCGCCGGCGCGGCCGCCAAGACGTCGGGCGCGGGCGGCGGCGACTGCGGCATCGCCCTGGCTCCTGACGGCGTCGACGTCGACGCGATGCACGCCGGATGGCGCGAGCATGGCATCGTTCCGCTGGCGCTGTCCGTGGCGGCACCCCAGAACGACACCGCCGAGCCTGCCGGCTCGGCGCAGGAAGGAACCCGATGACGAAGTCCGTCCGCTCGGCCCGCAAGGACGAGCACGTGCAGCTCGTCATGGACAGCCGGCGCGAGCAGCCCTTCAAGCCCAACGACTTCGACGACGTCGAGCTGGTCCACCACGCGCTCGACGGCATCGACGCCGACCGGGTGAGCCTGGCGGCCGAGGTCGGTCCGTGGCGCTGGGGTGCCCCGCTGTACATCAACGGCATGACCGGCGGCAGCGAGGCGACCGGGCGCATCAACCGGGCGCTGGCGATCGCGGCACGCGAGACGGGCACGCCCATGGGGTCGGGCTCGATGAGCGTCGCGGTCGACGACCCGTCGACGCTGCCGAGCTTCCGCGTGCTGCGCGACGAGAACCCGGACGGGTTCGTGCTCGCCAACCTGGGCGTGGAGCGCTCGGCCGACGACGCCTGCCGCGTCGTCGAGATGATCGAGGCGAACGCGCTGCAGGTGCACCTCAACGCCGCGCAGGAGACGGTCATGCCCGAGGGCAGCCGCGGCTTCGACCGGTGGGCGGAGTCGCTCGAGGCGATCGTCGCGGCCGTGCCCGTGCCCGTCGTCGTCAAGGAGGTCGGCTTCGGGCTCAGCGCGCGCACGCTGTCCCGGCTGCACGACATGGGCGTGCAGGTGGCCGACGTCGCGGGCCGCGGCGGCACCGACTTCGCCGCGGTCGAGAACGCCCGCCGCGACGGGCGGGACTACTTCTACCTCGCCGGGTGGGGACAGTCCGCCGTGACGGGCCTGCTCGACGCGCCCCGTCAGGCGCCCGCGCTGCTCGCCTCGGGCGGCGTGCGCACGCCGCTCGACGTCGTGCGGGCGCTCGCGCTCGGCGCGAAGGCCGTCGGCGTCGCGGGGGCGTTCCTCGCCGTCGCCGTCGAGGGCGGCGAGGAGGCCGCGGTGGCCGAGATCCGCCGCTGGCAGGAGCACCTCGTCGCGCTGCACGCGCTGCTGGGCGCGGCGACGCCCGCCGACCTGACCACCACGGACGTGCTGCTGCACGGCCGTGTCCTCGACTTCACCCGCCTGCGCGGGATCGACGCCGGCGCGCTGACCCGCCGTTCGGCCGCCCGCCCCTACTGACCCATCCCCGAGGAGCTTCCCCGTGGCTGACGCCATGACCCCCGTCCCCACCCGGTGGGTGGGCCCGATCCGCGTGAGCGGCAACGCCGTCGAGGGCGAGCACGAGGTGCCGCTCGCGACGTACGAGTCGCCGCTGTGGCCGTCCGTCGGCCGCGGCGCGCGCATCTCCCGTCTCATCGAGGGCGGCATCCGCGTGACGGTCGTCGACGAGCGCATGACCCGCTCGATCCTGCTCGTCGCTCCCGACGCCGCCACCGCCGTCGAGGCGGCCCGCGCGACGCAGGACCGCCTACCCGACCTGCAGGCGCTCGTCTCCGAGCAGAGCCGTTTCGCGCGGCTGATCGAGGTCCGTCCCGAGATCGTCGGGAACCTGCTCTACCTGCGGCTCGCGTTCACCACGGGCGACGCTTCGGGGCACAACATGGTCACGGCGGCGGCCGACGCGATCCTCGCGGACGTGCTCGCGGCCAACCCCGCGCTGGAGTACGGGTCCGTCTCGGGCAACCTGTGCACCGACAAGAAGACGAGCGCCGTCAACGGCCTGCTCGGGCGCGGCAAGAACGTCGTCGCCGAGATCGTCATCCCGGCCGACCTCGTCGAGGCGCAGCTCCGCACCACGGCCGAACGCATCGTCGACCTCAACACGCGCAAGAACCTCGTCGGCGGCATCGCCGCGGGGTCGCTTCGCACGGCGAACGCTCACTATGCGAACATGTTGCTCGCGTTCTACCTCGCCACGGGGCAGGACGCGGCGAACATCGTCGAGGGCTCGCAGGGCGTCACCTGGGCCGAGCGCCGCGGCGACGACCTGTACTTCTCGTGCACGCTGCCCAACCTGATCGTCGGGACGGTCGGCAACGGGAAGGACCTGCCCGTCGTCGAGGACGCGCTCGCGCGCCTCGGCTGCCGGGAGGACCGCGAGCCCGGCGCGAACGCCCGCCGTCTGGCTGCGCTCATCGCCGCGACCGTGCTGTGCGGCGAGCTGTCGCTGCTCGCAGCGCAGACCAACCCGGGCGAGCTCATGACCGCCCACGTACGCCTCGAGCGGAGGACCCAGGCATGACCCGCGTCGGTATCCACGACCTGTCGCTGGCCACCGGCCAGCACGTGCTCGACCTTGACGAGCTGGCCGCGTTCAACGGCACCGACCCCGGCAAGTACCACGTCGGGCTCGGTCTCGACCAGATGAGCGTCCTTGCCGCCGACGAGGACGTCGTCACGCTCGCCGCGTCGGCCGCGCTCCCGCTCGTCCAGCAGCACGGCGTCGACCGGATCCGCACGCTGCTCGTGGCGACCGAGTCGGGCGTCGACGCGTCGAAGTCCGTGGCCGTGTGGGTGCACCGGCTCCTGGGTCTGCCCGAGGGCTGCCGCGCCGTCGAGCTCAAGCAGGCGTGCTACTCGGCGACCGCCGGGCTGCAGGCCGCGCTCGGCATCGTCGCCCGCAACCCCGGCGAGCAGGTGCTGCTCATCGCGACCGACGTCGCGCGCTACGACCTCGACTCGCCCGCGGAGCCCACGCAGGGCGCGGGTGCCGTCGCGATGCTGATCAGCGCCGACCCGGGCCTCGTCACCATCGAGCCGGTGACGGGCGTGCGCACCACCGACGTCGACGACTTCTGGCGGCCCGTCGACCGCTCGACGGCGCTCGTCGACGGGCGGCTGTCCGTCAGCGCGTACGTCGACTCGCTGACCGGCGCGTGGAACGACTTCGCCGCGCGCGGCGGGGTCGCGATCGACCAGATCGACCGGTGGTGCTACCACCAGCCCTTCACGCGCATGTCGGTCAAGGCGCACCTCAAGCTGGGCGAGCACGTCGGCGCGCCGCTGGCCGACACCGACCTTGTCGACGCGAGCCGCTACAACCGCCGCCTCGGCAACTCGTACACCGCCTCGCTCTACGCGGGCCTCGCCTCGCTCCTCGACCACGACGACGACCTCGCCGGCCGCCGCGTCGCGCTGTTCAGCTACGGCTCGGGCAGCGTCGGCGAGCTGTTCACGGGCGTCGTCGAGCCGGGCTACCGCTCCCCCGAGCGCGCCCAGCGGCACGCGAAGGCGCTCGACGAGCGCAAGCCGGTCGACGTGGCCCGCTACCGGGCGCTGCACGCGTCCGCGGTGCACCGCAGCGACGTCGACGTGGAGATCCCCGTGGCGAGCGGGACGCCGTTCCGCTTCGCGGGCGTGCGCGGCGGCGCGCGGCAGTACACCGTCGCCTGACCCCCGTCCGGTCCCTCGGCGTCGCGCGACGCGTGCGCGACGCCGGGGCACACTGGGCGTGATGGACCGCACCCCACCACCGGCCGTCCTCCGCGCCACGCCCGCGGAGGCGACCGTCGTGGGCCGGCTCCTGCGCGAGTTCAACGACGAGTTCGAGACCCCCGGGCCGACGGCGGCCGAGTTCGCCGCGCGCTTCACCGACCTGCTCGCCCGCGAGGACGTCGTCGTCCTGCTGACCGGCGACCGGAGCGACCCCACCGGCTTCGCGTTCCTGACGCTCCGCCCCACGCCGTACTACGACGGGCCGCTCGCGCAGCTCGAGGAGCTCTACGTCCGGCCCGACCTGCGCGACCAGGGCCTCGGCACCGCGCTGGTGGAGGCCGCGGTCGAGCTCGTCCGGGCGCGCGAGGGTGGTGAGATCCACATCAACGTCGACGAGATCGACGTGGACACCCGCCGGTTCTACGAGCGGCACGGCTTCACGAACGTCCAGCCGGGCGAGGACTACCAGATGCTCTTCTACCTGCGCGAGCTCTGACTTCGGTGCAGGAAGTCGGGGCGGCGTGCACACAACCTACGCAACCGTAGGTTACGGTGGCGTAGTGAACGTCACCCCGTCCGTGGTCGCCGTCCCCGACTGGCCGCTGACCACCGCCCTGACCCGCGCCGCGACCCGCTCGGGGCGACGACGACCTACGGCGAGCTCGCCGGCCAGGTCGCCAAGGCGGCGGGGGCGCTGGCCGCGCGGGGCGTCCGCGCCGGTGACCGGGTGGCCGTCGCGCTGCCCAACAGCCCGGCCCACGTCGTCGCGTTCTGGGCGGTGCTGCGCCTCGGCGCCGTCGTCGTCGAGCTCAACCCCACGCTCGGCGCGGCGGAGT
>CBINDH010000152.1:0-6731 GCA_966249365.1 uncultured Xylanimonas sp.
TCGGCCGGGATGAGCTGCGTGCCCTGGTGGATGAGCTGGTAGAAGGCGTGCTGCCCGTTGGTGCCCGGCTCGCCCCAGAACACCTCGCCGGTCGCGGTGGTGACGGGGGTGCCGTCCCAGCGCACCGACTTGCCGTTCGACTCCATCGTGAGCTGCTGCAGGTACGCCGCGAAGCGGTGGAGCTGCTGCGCGTAGGGCAGCACCGCGTGCGAGGCCGCGCCCAGGAAGTTGACGTACCAGACGTTGAGCAGGCCCATGAGGGCGGGCACGTTGCGCTCGAGCGGCGTGGTGCGGAAGTGCTCGTCGATCACGCGGAAGCCCGCGAGCAGCTCGCGGAAGCGGTCGGGGCCGATCGCGATCGCCACGGACGTGCCGATGGCCGAGTCGACCGAGTACCGGCCGCCGACCCAGTCCCAGAACCCGAACGCGTTGGCGGGGTCGATGCCGAACGCCGCGACCTTGTCGAGCGCCGTCGAGACGGCCACGAAGTGCTTGCCGACGGCGGCGCGGCGCGACTCCTCGTCGTCGGCGACGACGCCGCGCGCCACGAGGGCGTCGAGGAGCCAGGCGCGTGCGAGGCGGGCGTTGGTCAGCGTCTCGAGCGTGCCGAACGTCTTGGACGCCACGATGAACAGCGTCGTCTCGGGGTCGAGGTCCGCCGTCTTCTGCGCGACGTCGGTGGGGTCGATGTTCGAGACGAAGCGCACGGTCAGCCCGGCCTGCCGGTACGGCTCGAGCGCCTCGTAGACCATCACGGGACCGAGGTCGGAGCCGCCGATGCCGATGTTGACGACCGTCTCGACGCGCTTGCCGGTCACGCCCGTCCACGCGCCCGAGCGGACCGACTCCGCGAACGCCGAGAGCTTGTCGAGCTCGGCCGCGACGTCGGCGTCCACGTCCTGGCCGTCGACCACCAGCGGGGGCTGCGTGCCCGGCGCGCGGCGGAGGGCGGTGTGCAGCACCGCGCGGTCCTCGGTGACGTTGATGCGCTCGCCCGTGAACATCGCCTCGATGCGCTCGGTGAGGTTCACCTCCTGCGCGAGCCGCACCAGCAGGGCGAGCGTCTCGTCCGTGACCAGGTTCTTCGACAGGTCGACGAACAGGTCGCCGGCGGTCAGCGTGAGCCGCTCCGCGCGTGCCGGGTCCGCGGCGAACCAGCCGCGCAGGTCGGGCACGAGACTCGTGTGGTGGGTGGTGAGGTCGGCCCAGGCGCTGGTCGTGGTCGGGTCGACGGGGGCAGGCGTCGTCATGGGTCAACCGTAGCTACGCTTCCACCATGTCTCCTGACAGGGTCGCGCTCGAGGTCGCCGTCCAGGACGTCGCCGGCGCCCGGATCGCCGCGGCGGCGGGCGCCCGACGCGTCGAGCTGTGCGTGGCGCTGTCCGGCACCGGCGGCCTCACGCCGTCGTCCGGCCTGGTCGCCGCGGTCGCCGAGGCGCTCGCCGGCACGGGCACCGAGCTCCACGTCCTGGTCCGCCCGCGCGCGGGCGGATTCGTGTACGACGACGCCGAGGTCGCCGTCCAGGTGCGCGACGTCCGGGCGGCGATCGACGCCGGGGCCGACGGCGTCGTCGTCGGCGCACTGACGCCTACGGGCGCGGTCGACGACGCCGCCCTCGCCGCGCTCGCCGACGCCGCAGGCGGCGCGAGCGTCACCTTCCACCGGGCGTTCGACGTCGCCGCCGACCGCGACCAGGCGCTCCTCCACCTCCGCAAGGCCGAGGTGCGACGCGTGCTCACCTCCGGCGGGGCGCCGTCGGCGCTCGCGGGCGTCGCCGAGCTGCGGCGCCTCGCGCCGGTCGCCGCGGAGCTGGGCGTCGAGCTCATGGCGGGCGGCGGGGTCCGGCCCGACGACGTCGGCGCGCTCGTGGCCGCCGGCGTCGACGCCGTGCACCTCTCGGCACGCCGCACGGTCGCCGAGGCGGGCGGGCCCGGCGGCGGCCGCGACGGCTACGACGTCACGGACGCGGACGTCGTCGCGGCGGTCGCCGCCGCCCTCAGGTGACCTTCTGCCAGGTCGCCGCACCGCCCGAGGGCCGGAACCCGAGCGCCACGTTGATGCCGAGCATGTGGTCGTTCTCCTCCGCGTTCCACGTGTACACGCGCAGGTTCTGAGGCCGCACCTCGGCCAGGTGCCGCAGGTTGGCCGCCTTGACCAGCATGCCGAGGCGGTGCCCGCGGTGCGGTGCCAGCACGATGGTGTCCCACTGCTCGGTGCACACCTGGTCCGGGAACCACGAGAGCATCGTCATCGCGGCGAGCTCGCCCGTGGCGACGTGCTCGGCCGCGCAGATGACGTACCCCCGCCCCTGGGCGGCAAGCCGGCCGGCCGCCCTGCGGACGCGCTCCGCGTCCCACGGGTCCTCCCGGAAGTCGAGCGCCCCGGTCGGGGCGTCGGTCGACATCCGGGTCTCAAGCACCGCGAACGCGTCGAGCCACTCGTCCGGCACCGTGGCGTCCCAGCGGTGCAGGCGGTAGCCGTCGGCGTGGGCACGCGCCTCGGTCTCGAGGGAGTCGAGGAGGTCGGGCGCGACCGGTGTCCGCAGCACCGACCGCCGCTCGACCTGAGTCAGCTCGTAGCCGTGCGACAGCGCGAACCGGACGCCGGGGTCGTCCGCGGGAGCCTTTCCGGAGCCTGTCGGCGGTGCCAGCACGGGGGAGCCCGGCAGGTCGGCGAACTCGGCCTCGCCCTGCAGCGTGCCGCGTGCCGCCTCGGCCGCGATCTTCTCGCCGACGCCCAGCAGCGTCGTGCCGAGGCCGCGACGGCGGTGGTCGGGGTGCACCTGCACACCGACCCACGCGGCGTGGAGGTTGCCCTTGACCGGCACGTCGACGGACACCCGGCCGACCACCGCGTCGTCGACGACGGCGACCACGAGCCGGTGCTCGACGTCCTCGGGGTGCGCGAGCCGGTCGGCGGACTCGACCGCCTGGATCGCCAGGTCGTCGTGCCCGTCACGCTCCACGCAGACCGCGCGGTCGAGCGCCGCGACGCCCTCGTGGACCCAGGCCCACGAGGCATCGGGGGGACCGACGGGCACGTCGACCAACCGCCACGACGAGGTTTCCATAGCACAAGAGTTGGTCACCGATCGGCGGCTGTCACGATTTTTGACAGGGTACGTCGGAGCCTGGGACCCTCACGCGACAGAGTCTGTCTATCCCCAAGACGAACCTCGAGGCACACCCCATGACGACGACGAAGCGGGCTGCGTCGGCACTCGCGCTGAGCGCGACTCTCGCTCTCCTGGCCGGCTGCGCCACCAGCGGGGCCCCCGGCGGCCTCGACCGCGTCCAGACCATCACGTGGTGGCACAACTCGACCACGGGTGCCGCGCACGAGTACTACGAGCAGGTCGCGATCGACTTCGAGAAGCTGCACCCCGGCGTCAACGTCGAGGTCACCGCGATGGAGCACGAGGACATGCTCGCGCGGCTCGACACCACGCTCGACTCCAAGGACCCCGAGCAGGTGCCCGACGTCTTCATGTCCCGCGGCGGCGGTGAGCTGCGGGACGAGGTCGCGGCGGGTGTCACGCGCGACCTGACGCAGGTCGCGGCGGACGTCCTGGGCAAGATCGGCCAGTACGCCGACGCGTACACGGTCGACGGCAAGGTCTACGCGCTGCCCTACACCGTGGGCATCGTCGGCTTCTACTACAACGCGGACCTGTTCGCCCAGGCGGGCATCACCGACATCGTGCCCAACCCGACGATCGACCAGTTCTACCGGTGGGTCAACCAGCTCAAGTCCGCCGGCATCACGCCGATCTCCGTCGGCGCCGGTGACAAGTGGCCCGCCGCGCACTACTGGTTCTACAACGTGGCCCGCCTGTGCACGCGCGCGGCGATCGACACGGCCATCGAGACGGCCGACTACAGCGACCCGTGCTTCGCCAAGGCGGGCGAGGAGCTTCGCGAGCTCATCTCCAGGCAGCCCTTCAACCAGGGCATGCTGACGACGGCCGCCCAGACGGGCGAGTCGTCGGCGTCGGGCCTGCTGGCCAACGGCAAGGTGGCCATGGAGCTCGCGGGCCACTGGGAGCCCGGCATCCTCGGCGGCCTGCGTCCCGACGGCCAGGCGCCCAGCTTCCTCAAGTGGTTCGCGTACCCGACGTTCCCCGGGCAGCAGGGCGACCCGAAGGACCAGATGGGCGGTGGCGACGCGTGGGAGGTCTCGACGACGGCGCCCGACGTCGCGGTCGACCTCGCCAAGTACCTGCTGTCGGACAAGGTCCAGCAGGGGTTCGCCGCCCTCAACATGGGTCTGCCGACCAACCCGGCCGCCGCGGACTCCGTCGCCTTCCCCGCGCTGAAGGACGTCGTCGCCGTGCGTGACGAGATCGGCCAGCTCCCTCAGCTCTACCTGGACACGCGTCTCGGCAAGCCCGTCGGCGACCCGCTGGTCGGTGCGATCTCGGAGATGTTCGCCGGGTCCAAGAGCGCGCAGGGCATCGTGGACACGCTCAGCGCCGCGGCCGCTGCGACCGAGTGAGACGGGACAGGACGCCGCCGGTGGGGCGGCGTCCTGTCGTGTCCCGGGGAGGGTCAGTGCGCCGAGGGCGGCGGGGCCGTCGACTTGCGGACCACGAGACGCGACGCGAGCCGCACGTGGTTCTCCGTGCCGCGGCCGTCGAGAAGCGCGAGCAGCATCGTGAAGGCGCGCGCGCCCATCTCCTGCAGCGGCTGGTGGACCGTCGTGAGGCGAGGGCTCGCGCTGGCCGCCTCAGGGATGTCGTCGAAGCCGACGATCGACAGGTCGTGCGGCACGCGGAGCCCGAGCTCGTGGGCGACCTCCATGACGCCGAACGCCGACAGGTCGTTGGCCGCGAAGATCGCCGTCGGGCGGTCGGGGAGCGAGAGGAGCTCGCGGGCGGCGCTGGTGGACCAGGCGCTGCGGTAGCCGCCGTCGCGGACCAGGTCCGGGTCGAACGCGATGCCCGCCTCCTCGAGCGAGAGCCGGTAGCCCTGCTCGCGCTCGTGGGCGGACTCGAGGTCGGTGCGGCCGCGGATGTGCGCGATGCGCCGGTGCCCGAGCTCGATGAGGTGCTTCGTCGCGGTGCGCGCCCCTTCGACGTTGTCCGAGTCGACGACGTGGTGCCCGTCCGACCCGGTGTGCGGGTCGACGGAGATCACCGGGACGCTGGCCGCCGAGAGGCTCACCGTGGGGGTCAGGATGATCGCGCCGTCGATGAGCGTCCCGCCGAGGCGGGACAGCGAGCGGCGTTCCCAGCCGACGGCGTTGTCGTCACTGATCGCGCCCGAGAAGGCGAGCAGCTCGAAGCCCTTGCCCACGGCCTCGGCCGAGATGCCCTTGAGCAGCTCGGTCGCGAACGGGTCGAAGCCGGCCAGCAGGATGCCGATGACGTCGGTGCGGCTGCGGCGCAGCGAGCTGGCCACCAGGGAGGTCTCGTAGCCGAGGTTCGCGACGACCTCGAGCACCCGCTGCGCGGTCGTGGAGGCCACCCCGTAACGCCCGTTGACGACCTTGGAGACGGTCGCGACAGAGACGCCTGCCTCACGGGCGACGTCGGTGATGGTCACGCGCCCGACGGGCAGCGTGCGTGGGCTGGGCGGGTGGGCGTCGGTGCTCACGGACGAAACATAACCCGCCGATCTGTTTGCTGACGTCACCCCGAGACAACGAGACGAAATCGTTATCGACATCGATTGACACCGGATCGTGCAGCCTGCGACAGTCCCGTTGACAGAGTTCCCTGTCGATACGTCGACGAAGACCAAGGGGTTTCCACGATGACGAGGAAAATGCGTGGTGGGGCGATCGTCGCCCTCGGCGCAACCATCGCGCTGCTGGCCGCTGGCTGCGGCGGGTCCGGTGACGACGGCAGCACCGACGACGCGTCGTCGCCGGCTGCCGAAGGCTCCACCGAGATCACCTGGTGGCACAACGGTACGGGTGAGCCGCTGCTCTCCTTCTACAACACGGTGGCCGAGGAGTTCGAGGCAGCCAACCCTGGTGTGACCGTCAAGGTCGAGGCGTTCCAGAACGAGGAGCTGCGCAACACCATCCTCCCCAACGCCATCGCCGGCGGCACCGCTCCCGACCTGTTCCAGTCCTGGGGCGGCGGCGAGCTGACCGAGTACGTCAAGAACGGCGTGGTCAAGGACGTCACGGCGTTCGTCCCCGAGGCCGCCAAGAGCGCCGCCGAGGCGGGCTTCCAGCGTGACGGCAAGATCTACGGCATGCCCTACACGGTTCTCCCCTCGGGCTTCTGGGTGAACATGAACCTCTGGGAGCAGGCCGGCCTGACCGAGGACGACTTCCCCGAGACGCTCGATGAGCTCTTCACCGTGTGGGACAAGCTCAAGGCCGCCGGCATCACCCCGGTCGCCGTCGGTGGCGTGGACGGCTGGCCGGCCGCGCACTGGTGGTACTGGACGGCGCTGCGCTCGGTGTCGCCCGAGGCGATGCAGAACGCGATCGACAACGGCGACTTCTCCGACCCGGGCTGGATCAAGGCCTCGGAGCTGCTCCAGACGATCATGGACAAGGGCGCGTTCAACGACGGCTGGCAGGCCACCTCGGCCCAGCAGGGTGCCGCGTCGGCGTCCGGCATGGTCGTGATGGGCCAGGCTGCGATGCAGCTCATGGGCACCTGGGACTACGGCACCATGGGCGGCATCTACAACGAGGCGCAGGGCCTCGCTGCGGACGCGCAGGACCACGCCGAGTTCCTCAGCTGGTTCCCGTTCCCGCAGGTCGAGGGCAC
>CBINDH010000153.1:0-6695 GCA_966249365.1 uncultured Xylanimonas sp.
AGGGCAAGGCGATCGCGTGGCAGGAGCCGCTGACGATCCGCACCTACGAGGCGGCCGAGCCGAGCACCTACCCGATGTATCTGGACCACCGCGTCTACCAGGGCTCGAGCGGGAAGGTGTACCCGCTGCCGTTCGTCGAGGGGGTCGCGGACCAGCCGCACGACCGCCCATGGCAGGCGGTCCACCTGGAGAACGCGTACGTCCGGCTCGTGGTCCTTCCGGAGCTCGGCGGACGCATCCACATCGGCTACGACAAGACGACCGGCTACGACTTCTTCTACCGGAACAACGTCATCAAGCCGGCGCTCGTGGGGCTCGCCGGACCGTGGATCAGCGGCGGCGTCGAGTTCAACTGGCCCCAGCACCACCGCCCGGCAACCTACCTCCCGGTCGAGGCGTCGATCGAGACCGCCGACGACGGCTCGGTCACCGTGTGGTGCCACGACCACGACCCGTTCGCCCGCATGTCGGCTCAGCACGGCGTCCGGCTGCGCCCCGACAGCTCCGTCATCGAGCTCGTGGCGCGCCTGCACAACCGCACCAGCGAGCGGCAGACGTTCCTGTGGTGGGCCAACGTCGCCGCCCGGGTCCACGACGACTACCAGTCGTTCTTCCCCGAGGACGTGCGGTACGTGGCCGACCACGCGCGCCGCGCGATCACGGCCTTCCCGAGCGCGGACCGGCGGTACTACGGCGTCGACTACCCGGCGCTGGCCGCCGAGCAGCCCGGCGCGGACCGGATCGACTACTACCGGAACATCCCCGTGCCGACGTCGTACATGATCGTCGACAGCCACGAGGACTTCTTCGGCGGGTACGACCACGCCGCCGGGGCGGGCTTCGTGCACTGGGCCGAGCGCCGCGTGTCCCCCGGCAAGAAGCTGTGGACCTGGGGCAACGCGCCGTTCGGGCACGCCTGGGACGCCCAGCTCACCGACGACGACGGCCCCTACGTCGAGCTGATGGCGGGCGTCTACACCGACAACCAGCCCGACTTCTCGTGGCTGCTGCCGGGCGAGACGAAGGTCTTCAGCCAGTACTGGTACCCGATCCCGGCGATCGGGCCGGCCCACCAGGCGACCCCGGACGCGGCGGTACACGTCGAGCGCGGCGACCAGGTGGTCGCCCGGTTCGCGGTGACCTCGCCGCGCCCCGGCGCGACGCTGCGCATCCGGTGCGACGACGAGACCATCGCCTCCCAAACGGCCGACCTCGTCCCGGGCACCCACGAGACGCTGTCGGCCGACGTCGCCTCCCCCGACGCGCTCACGGTCGAGCTGCTCGACGCCGAAGGCCGCGTGCTGGTGCGCTGGACGCCGCCCACGCCCGCCGAAGGCGAGCCCTGGGTGGCCGAAGAGCCCCCGGCCCCGCACGAGATCGGCTCGGTCGACGAGCTGTACCTCACCGGCCTGCACCTCAGCCAGTACCGCCACCCCACGCGCTCGCCGCTGACCTACTGGAACGAGGCGCTGCGCCGCGACCCCGGCGACGTGCGCACGAACGTCGCGCTCGCCGACCGCGACTACCGGGTCGGGCGGTACGAGCGCTCGCTCGCCCACCTCGAGGTCGCTCTGCACCGCCTGACGCGCCGCAACACCAACCCCGTCGACACCGAGGCCTACTACCTCCAGGGCCTGGTCCTGGCCCGGCTCGGGCGGGTCGAAGAGGCCGAGCACGCGCTCGGCAAGGCGGCCTGGGACGCGACATGGGCCCCCGCGGCGGGCCTCGAGCTCGCCCGCTCGCTCGCGTGCCGCGGCCGCCACCGGGCCGCCCTGCGTGTGCTCGACGACCTCGACGCCGTCGCCGGGGCGGACACGCGACGCACCGCCCTGCGTGCCGTGCTCCTGCGCCGCACCGGCCGCGCCGACGAGGCCGCCGCGATGCTCGACGCCGCCCTCGGGGTCGACCCGCTCGACGCGACCCTGCGCGTGCTCGCCCGGCGCGAAGTCCCGACCGACCCCGGGATCCTGCTCGACGTCGCGGCGGACCTGCGGCGCGCGGGCGAGCATGCCGAGGCGCTCGCGCTCGTCGATCGGGCCGCCGACGCCCCCGCGTCCCCCGCGGGAAACGTCCGCCCGCTCGCCCACTACCTCGCGGCGTCGATCCTCGCCGAGACCGGGCAGGCCGACGACGCCGCCGCCCGGCGCAAGCGCGCCCGGACCGAGGACCTCACGTGGGCGTTCCCGTTCGGCCTCGACGCGCACGACGCCCTCCAGCAGGCCGTCTCCGCCGACCCCGACGACGCCGAGGCGCACTTCCTGCTCGGCACGCTCCTGTACGCGCACGGCCGCACCCGGGAGGCGAGCGAGAGCTGGGAGCGGGCCGTTGGCCTCGGGCTCGCCCACCCCGTCCTCCTGCGCCACGCGGGGCTCGCCGCGTACAACGGCGCGCACGACGACGCGCTCGCATGGACCCGGTACGAGCAGGCGGTCGCGCTCGCCCCCGCCGACGCGCGCCTGCTGTTCGAGCAGGACCAGCTCGCGGTCCGCCTCGGCCACAGCGCCGCGGACCGCCTCGCACGGCTCCGGCCGCTCGAGGACGTCGTCCTCACCCGGGACGACCTGACGATCGAGTACGTGGGCCTGCTGGTCGACCAGGGCGACGCGCATCGTGCCCGCGAGATCCTGCTCGGCCGGACGTTCCGCCCCTGGGAAGGTGGCGAGGGGCGGGTCATCGAGGCATGGGACGCGACTCGCGCCGCCCTCGGCCTCGAGCCGGCCGACCCGCCGGCGAACCTCGGCGAGGCCCGCGCGCAGTACACGCCGCCCGCGGCGGTCCGCGAGGACGGCATGACCGACTACTTCGCGACGAGCCTGCCCGACCTGCTGCTGTTCGTGCGCGAGCCGCGACAGGAGTGACCTCGTGGCAAGAAGAGGCCCGGAACCGCTGGATCCCGCGGTTCCGGGCCTCTGATCTGCCCTCGCGGGCTCACTGGGGTCCTGAGGTGACGCTCAGAAGTCCCAGTCGTCGTCCGTCGTGTCGACGGCCTTGCCGATGACGTAGGACGAACCCGACCCGGAGAAGAAGTCGTGGTTCTCGTCCGCGTTCGGCGAGAGTGCGGCGAGGATCGCCGGGTTGACGTCCGTCTCCTCCTTGGGGAACAGCGCCTCGTAGCCCAGGTTCATCAGGGCCTTGTTGGCGTTGTACCGCAGGAACTTCTTGACGTCGTCGGTCAGGCCGAGCTCGCCGTACAGCGACTCGGTGTACTCGACCTCGTTCTCGTACAGCTCGAAGAGCAGCTCGAAGGTGTACGCCTTGATCTCGTCGCGGCGCTCCTGCGACTCGAGAGCGAGCCCCTTCTGGAACTTGTAGCCGATGTAGTACCCGTGCACCGCCTCGTCGCGGATGATGAGGCGGATCAGGTCGGCCGTGTTCGTGAGCTTCGCGCGGCTCGACCAGTACATCGGCGCGTAGAAGCCGGAGTAGAACAGGAACGACTCGAGCATCGTCGAGGCGACCTTGCGCTTGAGCGGGTCGTCGCCGCGGTAGTACTCGAGGACGATCTCGGCCTTGCGCTGCAGGTTCGGGTTCGCCTCCGACCACGCGAACGCCTCGTCGATCTCACGGGTGGAGATGAGCGTTGAGAAGATCGAGGAGTACGACTTCGCGTGCACCGACTCCATGAACGCGATGTTGGTGTACACCGCCTCCTCGTGCGGGGTCAGCGCGTCCGGGATGAGCGAGACCGCGCCGACCGTGCCCTGGATCGTGTCGAGCAGCGTCAGACCCGTGAACACGCGCGTGGTCATGAGCTTCTCGGCCTCGTTGAGCGTCGCCCACGACTGGATGTCGTTGGACACCGGCACCTTCTCGGGCAGCCAGAAGTTGCCGACGAGGCGGTCCCAGACCTCGAGGTCCTTCTCGTCCTCGAGACGGTTCCAGTTGATCGCGGAGACGCGATCGATGAGCTTGAGCTTGCCGGTGGGCGACATCGTGTTTCTCTTCCCCGTCAGTTCGATTGATGCAGCGCGACTACAGCATGCAGGAGACGCAGTCCTCGACGGACGTCCCCTCCAACGCAAGCTGGCGGAGGCGGATGTAGTACAGCGTCTTGATGCCCTTGCGCCAGGCGTAGATCTGGGCGCGGTTGACGTCGCGCGTCGTGACGGTGTCCTTGAAGAACAGCGTCAGCGACAGGCCCTGGTCGACGTGCTGCGTGGCGGCGGCGTACGTGTCGATGATCTTCTCGTAGCCGATCTCGTACGCGTCCTGGTAGTACTCCAGGTTGTCGTTCGTCATGAACGGCGCCGGGTAGTACACGCGCCCGAGCTTGCCCTCCTTGCGGATCTCGATCTTCGCCGGCACCGGGTGGATCGACGACGTCGAGTTGTTGATGTAGCTGATCGAGCCCGTCGGCGGGACGGCCTGGAGGTTCTGGTTGTAGATGCCGTGCTCCATGACCGACGCCTTGAGCGCACGCCAGTCGTCCTGAGTCGGGATCGCCACGCCGGCGTCCGCGAAGAGCTGGGCGACGCGGGCCGTGGCCGGCTTCCACTCCTGCTCGGTGTACTTGTCGAAGTACTCGCCGCTCGCGTACTTCGAGTCCTCGAAGCCGCCGAAGGCCCGGCCGCGCTCGATCGCGAGGCGGTTCGACGCCGCGATCGCGTGGTACGCGACCGTGTAGAAGTACATGTTCGTGAAGTCGATGCCTTCCTCGGACCCGTAGAACACGCGCTCGCGGGCGAGGTAGCCGTGCAGGTTCATCTGCCCCAGGCCGATGGCGTGGCCGAGCTCGTTGGCGCGCTTGACCGACGGGACCGACTCGATCGACGTCTGGTCGCTCACGGCGGTCAGTGCGCGGATCGCGGTGTCGATCGTCTTGCCGAAGTCGGGCGAGTCCATCGCGAGGGCGATGTTGAGCGACCCGAGGTTGCAGGAGATGTCGCGACCGATGTGCGAGTACGACAGGTCCTCGTTGAAGGTCGACGGCGTCGAGACCTGGAGGATCTCCGAGCAGAGGTTCGAGTGCGTGATGCGGCCCTTGATCGGGTTCGCCCGGTTCACCGTGTCCTCGAACATGATGTACGGGTAGCCCGACTCGAACTGCAGCTCGGCGAGCGTCTGGAAGAAGTCGCGCGCGCTGATCGTCGTCTTGCGGATGCGGTCGTCGGCGACGAGCTCGTCGTACTTCTCCGTGATCGGCACGTCGGCGAACGGCTTGCCGTAGACCCGCTCGACGTCGTACGGCGAGAACAGGTGCATGTCCTTGTTCTGCTTGGCGAGCTCGAACGTGATGTCGGGGATGACGACGCCCAGCGAGAGGGTCTTGATGCGGATCTTCTCGTCGGCGTTCTCGCGCTTGGTGTCGAGGAACCGCAGGATGTCCGGGTGGTGCGCGTGCAGGTACACCGCGCCCGCGCCCTGGCGGGCACCGAGCTGGTTGGCGTAGGAGAACGAGTCCTCGAGCAGCTTCATCACGGGGATGACGCCCGACGACTGGTTCTGGATGTGCTTGATGGGCGCGCCGTGCTCACGGATGTTGCTCAGCAGCAGGGCCACGCCGCCGCCGCGCTTCGAGAGCTGCAGGGCCGAGTTGATGCCGCGCGCGATGGACTCCATGTTGTCCTCGATGCGCAGCAGGAAGCAGGACACGGGCTCGCCGCGCTGCGCCTTGCCGACGTTGAGGAACGTGGGCGTCGCCGGCTGGAAGCGCCCCGCGACGACCTCCTCGACGATGTCGCGTGCGAGCTGCTCGTCGCCGTCGGCGAGGCCGAGCGCGACCATCGAGACGCGGTCCTCGAACCGCTCGAGGTACTTCTTCCCGTCGAACGTCTTGAGCGTGTACGACGTGTAGTACTTGAACGCGCCCAGGAAGGTGTCGAAGCGGAAGTTCTTCGAGTACGCGAGCTGAAACAGCTCCTTGACGAAGGCCGGCGTGTACTTCTCGAGCACCGCGGCCTCGTAGTACTTGTTGTCGACGAGGTAGGCGAGCTTCTCCTCGAGCGTGTCGAACTCGACCGTGTTCGGGTTGACGTGCTGGATGAAGTACTGGCGCGCGGCCTCGCGGTCCTTGTCGAACTGGATCTTCCCGTCCGGGCCGTACAGGTTCAGCATCGCGTTGAGCGCGTGGTAGTCGAGCTGCACGCTCTGCACCGGCAGCGCCGATCCCAGGGGCGCGTTCACGCCGACCTCAGTGACTGTCGTTGCCAAAATCGTCCCAATCCGTCACGGACGCGCTGGACGTCCTCTGCTGTGCCCAGCAGCTCGAAGGCGTACAGGTAGGGCACCTTGCACTTCGCGCTGATGATGTCGCCGGCGATGCAGTACGCAGCGCCGAAGTTGGTGTTCCCCGCGGCGATGACGCCGCGGATCAACGACCGGTTGTGCTCGTCGCCGAGGAACCGGCGCACCTGCCGCGGGACCGCGCCGCCCTCGTTGCCCCCGCCGTAGGTGGGGGCCATGAGGACGTACGGCTCGTCGACGGTCAGGAAGCCGTCCGCCGGGCGGAGCGGGATGCGGTGGACCGCGTAACCGAGCTCGTCGAGCCGGAGCTTGTCGACGAACCGGTGCGTGTTCTCGGAGACGGACGAGAAGTAGACGAGAGCGGTCATCGTCCTCCCTCCCCCGTGATGGCGCCCCGACCTCGGGACGCCGTGCGCGCCGGCGTCAGGCCGTCGCGACCTGGCGGGCGAGCGCGCCGATCTGGTCCGGGCGGAAGCCCGACCAGTGCGTGTCGCCGGCGACGACGACCGGCG
>CBINDH010000154.1:0-6694 GCA_966249365.1 uncultured Xylanimonas sp.
TCGCCGCCGCCGCGCCCGGGCTCGTGGTGGCCGACGACGTCGTCGCCGTGTCCCCTGTGCCCGGCTTCGACCACGCAGCCGTCGAAGGCTACTCGGTCCGCCTGGCGGACCAGCCCGACGAGGGACCCGTGACGCTCCACGTCGCGGGCGCCGTGCGGGCCGGTGACCCGGACGCCGCTGCGCTGACGCCCCGCGGCGTGGTGCGGATCATGACGGGCGCTCCCCTGCCCGCCGGCGCCGACGCCGTCGTGCCCGTCGAGGCGACGTCGACCGGCCGGTTCGAGCCCGGTCGCGACCGCGCCGAGACGACCGTGACCCTGACCCGCACGCGCAAGGACAACGTCCGACGTCGCGGCGAGGACCTGCGCGCGGGCGTCGTGCTCGCCGCGCGGGGCAGCGCGGTCACCCCGGCGCTCGTCGCCGCCGCGGCGGCATCCGGGGTGACGCACCTGCACGTCACCCGCTCCGGCCCCGCGGTCCGGCCGCCGAGAGTGCCGCGGGTCGCGGTGATCTCCACCGGCTCGGAGCTGCGCCCCGCAGGGTCCGACCTGGGCTCCGGCGGCGTGACCGACTCCAACTCGCTGATGCTCGCCGCCGTCGTGCGCGCCGCGGGAGCCGACGTGCTCCGCCTCGGCGGGGTGCCCGACGACGCCTCATCGCTGCGTGCCGCGCTGGACGCGGTCGCGCCCGAGGCGGATCTCGTCGTCACGACGGGCGGCGTGTCCGCCGGGGCGTGGGACGTCGTGCGCCAGATCCTCGGCGAGCCCGACGGTCCCGCGGCCGGCGCCGACCTGACGGGCGTCGCGATGCGTCCGGGCCGCCCCCAGGGCCTCGCGACCTGGCGCGGCGTCCCGTGGATCGCGCTGCCGGGCACCCCGGCCGCCGCCTTCGTCGCGGCGCACCTGTTCGTCCGCCCGGCGGTGGCAGCCCTGAGCGATGCCGTCGTCCCCGTGGTCGCGGGTTCTCCCGTGCCGGTCGCACCCGCGGACGCCCCCGACCCGATGCGGGTCGCCGGGGAACCCCTGGCGCGGCTCGGCGCGCTCGCCTCGGGCGGCCGGGGGCCGCTCACGCGCGTCGTGCCCGTGCGGACCGCCGACGACGGCACCGTCACGCCGACGGCAGGTTCCGGCGGGCACGCGCTGTCCGCGCTGCTCGACGCCGACGGGCTCGCGCTCGTCCCGCCACAGGGCGTGCGGCCCGGCGACCCGGTCGAGGTGGTGCCGCTGTGACGGCCTTCGACGCGATCGTGCTCGCGGGCGGGCGCGCGGCCCGGCTCGGCGGCACCCCCAAGCCGGTACTGCTGCTCGGCGGGACGCGCCTGCTCGACCACGCGCTCGCCGCCGTCGCGGAAGCCGAGGCCACCGCCGTCGTCGGCCCTGACGACCTCGCCGGCACCGTGGGCGACGCCGTCCTGACGCGCGAGGACCCTCCGTTCGGCGGCCCTGCCGCCGGGATCGACGCGGGTCTGCGTGCGCTCGACCGGCCAGGCGCTCCCGCGCTCGTCGTGCTCCTCGCCGTCGACATCCCGGGAGCGGGCCACGCCGTCCGACGGCTCGTCGACGCGGTCACCGACGACGCCGACGGCGCGTGCCTCGAGCGCGACGGACAGCCGCAGTGGCTCGTCTCCGCCGTCCGGCGTGACGCCCTGGCGGACGCCCTCGCGTCGCTCGTCGCGCAGGCCGGGACCGTGCGCGACCAGTCCGTCCGGCGGCTGGCCGGCTCGTTGCGGCTGTCCCGGGTCCGGGACGACGATGGGGCGAGCGACGACGTCGACACCTGGGACGACCTCGCCCGCCTGAACCACGCCCACCAGGACACGACGCCGCCCGACGCCGCGGCACGGAAGGGGACCCGATGAACGACCCGCAGACGCTGCTGGGCGCGTGGGTGGCGGCGCTCGAGCGCGAGCTCGACCTGCCCGCCGGCACCGTCGACGTCGTCTCCGTGCTCGACCTGACGCGCGACGCCGCCCACAACGTGGCACGTCCCGCGGGGCCCGTCGCCGCGTACGCGGCCGGGTACGCACGTGCGCTGGCCGACGTCGCCGCGCGCGCAGCGGACTCCGTCTCCGAGGCGCCCGTGCCCGACGCGACACCCCTGACGGGCGGCGCGGCCGACGCCGTCGAACGCGCCGCCGCGCTCGCGCGGTCCTGGGTGGCGGACCGCACGCCGGAGACGCCATGACCACGGTCGAGCTCGGGATGCCGAGCCTGCCGACCGTCCCGGAGGGCGTGCGGACGCCCGTCCTGCCGGACGACCGTCCGCGCGTGCCCGGGCTGGTCGACCGGTTCGGCCGCACGGCGACCGACCTGCGCGTCTCCCTGACCGACCGCTGCAACCTGCGCTGCACGTACTGCATGCCCGCCGAGGGCCTGCCGACCCTGCCGCGCGACGCGGTCATGACGCGCGAGGAGATCGCGCGCCTGGTCGGCATCGCGACCCGGGACCTCGGGGTGCGGCAGGTGCGCTTCACGGGCGGCGAGCCGCTGCTGCGCGCCGACCTGGTCGAGATCGTCCGCGACGTCGCGGCACTGCCGCAGCGGCCCGAGATCTCGCTGACCACCAACGCGGTCGGCCTCGACCACCGCGCGCGGGCGCTGCGCGACGCGGGCCTCGACCGCGTCAACATCTCGCTCGACACCCTCGACCCGGACACGTTCGCGCGCATGGCGCGGCGCCCGTTCCTGGAGCGGACGCTCGCGGGGATCGACGCGGCCGCGGCGGTGTTCGACGTCGTCAAGATCAACGCGGTGCTGGTGCGCGGGCTGAACCTCGACCACGCCGCCGACCTGCTCGCGTGGTGCCTCGCGCGGGGCTTCGAGCTGCGGTTCATCGAGCAGATGCCCCTGGACGCGGACCATGCCTGGGACCGTGCGGCGATGGTGACGGCCGCGGAGGTGCGCGCCCAGCTCGGCGAGCGGTTCGCCCTCGCGCCCGACGAGGAGCCACGCGACGGGGCCCCGGCGGAGCGGTTCGTCGTCCGGCCACGTGCCGGCGGTGCCCCGCTGGGCCGCGTCGGGATCATCGCCTCGGTCACCGAGCCGTTCTGCGCCGACTGCCGCCGCACCCGGCTGACGGCCGAGGGGGCGGTGCGCAGCTGCCTGTTCGCGCACACCGAGACGGACCTCCTGGGCGCGCTGCGCGCGGGAGCCGACGACGACGTCCTCGCCGACCTGTGGCGCACCGCCATGTGGGGCAAGCGCGCCGGGCACGGCATGACGAACCAGGGCTTCGTGCAGCCCGCACGCACGATGAGCGCGATCGGAGGCTGACGGGTGACGGTGGAGACGACGACCACGACGGTCGAGGTGCGGGCGTTCGCCGCGGCACGCGCGGCGCTGGGCTGGGCCGAGCGCGCCACCACGGTGGCCGCCGGCTCGACGGTGGCGGACCTCGTCGGCGCTCTCGCGGTGCAGGCGCCCGACGCCGCGCCGGTGCTCGCGCGGTGCGCGGTGCTGCTCGACGGGCGGCGGGTCACCGACTCCGCCGGCGTCGTCGTGCCCGACGGCGCGCGCGTGGACCTGCTGCCGCCGTTCGCGGGCGGCTGAGCAGCGCGCTGCCCAACCGCACCGGCGCGGGACGCGCCGGGTTGCGGCTCGTCCTGATCCGCCCCCCACGTGGTTCCGGGGAACGCGGTGCGTGCTAGCACGGACGGTGGCGTGGGCGTGCGGACGCGGCGGCGTCGAATGGCGTCCTGAGAGCAGGGCAGCCCGCCCCGCCGCGAGGGAGGCACCGATGACACAGAGCCCGCACCGGACTCTTCTCCGCCACCGCGACATCCCACGCCCCGCGCACGGCACCGCCCCGCGGTCGCCCGTGTCCGGGCGCGGCCAGGCGCGCTCGCGCACCGCGCGGTTCGGCGAGATCACGGTGACCTATCTCGAGCACGGCGCCGTCCGCCTCGACACCCCCGAGCTCGCGTGGGGCTCCGACCCGCAGACGCTGCGCCTCATGGTCCTCCTCGACGGCGAGGTCACCCTGCGCCACGCGGAGGCGAACGCGACGCTCGCCCCGCGCGACTCGGCGCTGATCCTCGGCACCGGGCCCGTCTCGTACGTGTCCGCGGGCCCCGCACGGGTGCTCATCTGCGACATGTCGGCCGACCTCGCGGGGCTCGCGGCCCTGCCCCGGTTCGCCCCGTTCGTCGTCGGGCGAGCGGATGCGGCCGTCCCGTGCGCGCTGGGCGCGTTCCTCCTCGACCTGCTGCGCAAGGACGCCGAGCGCCTCGTGCCCGCCGCCCGGGCCCAGGTGGCCGACATGCTGCGCACCCTGGTGACCAGCACGATCATGGCCCTGGCCGTGGCCGGCTCGGTCGGCTGGGAGGAGCGTCGCCAGCGGCTGGCCGCGATGCGGCACATCGCCGCCCGGTACACCGACCCCGACCTCTCGTCCGCGTCGGTGGCGGAGCACCTGGGCCTGTCCCGCCGCTCGCTCCAGCGCCTGTTCGAGACCGAGGAGCGGACCGTGGCGCAGCGGATCCAGGAGGTGCGCACCCAGCACGCGATCACGCGCCTGCGTGACCCCCGCCTGGCCGCGGCGTCGCTCGCCGAGATCGCGACGCTGTCGGGGTTCGGCTCGGCCGTCGCGATGCGGCGCGCCGTCCAAGACGCGACCGGCATGACGCCGTCGGAGGTGCGCCGTGCGGCCGTGTCCGGGAGGTTCGAGCTGGACGCCGAGCACCCCCTCAGCCTCAGCTCCGTCGACGCCTGAGCAGCCGGGCGACCGGACTGCTCCGGTCGACGCCTGTGGGACCCTCACCGCTACCGCAGCACAGGGTTCAGGTCAGGGTCCCGCGGCGGCCCAGCCCGGTCGGGTCGAGGATCGCGACGGCCCAGCCGGGGAGGAGCTCGACGAGCCCGTCGCGCTCGAGCGCCGCGAGGCGTCGGCTGAGCGTCTCGGGCGTCGTGCCCAGGTGCGCGGCGACCTGGTTCTTGGGTAGCGGCAGGTGCACGACGGCACGACCGTGCTCCCAGGTCGCGGGCAGGTCGAGCAGGTAGGCGGCGACGCGCGCCCCGACGTCGGACGACGTCAGCGCGGCGACCATCCGTTCGGCCGACGTGAGCTTCTCCGCGAGCGCCCGCAGCATCCCGACGCCGATGCCGGGGTACTGGGCGAGGAGGCGGGCGAGGTCCGCGTGCTCGAAGCGGCACAGGCGCGAGTCGTCGACGGCGACGGTGTCGGCGTCCGGCGGCGCGCCCGTCAGGAAGGCCTCCTCCCCCGCAACCTCGCCGGGGCCGACGACGCGGACGATGGTCTCGTGCCCGTTCGGCGAGAGCCATCGCACCTTGACGCGTCCCGTGTGCACGACGAACAGCCGTGACGCGCGCTCGCCCGCCCGGGCGACGACGTCGCCGGCGGAGACCACGTCGGGGTGCGCGAAGCGGGCGACCTCGGCCTGCTCCTCGGGGCTCAGGCCGGCGAACACGGGGACGAGGGCGACGCACGTCTCGGGCACGAGGCGATCGTCTCACCCGGGACGGCCGGGAAGGACGGGAACGCGTGCGACCATGAAGCACGTGCCTGACACCCGACGACCGTCCCCGTGGCTCGTGTGGGGTGCCGGGATGGCGGTGTACGTCCTGGCCGTGGCGCACCGCTCCTCGTTCGGCGTCGCGCCGCTGACCGCAGCCGAGCGGTTCGACGTCCCGGCGACCGTGCTGTCGCTCTTCGCGGTGCTGCAGCTCGGCACGTACGCGCTGATGCAACTTCCGATGGGCGTGGCCCTCGACGCGTGGGGGCCGCGCCGGATGCTCACCTTCGGTGCGCTGCTCATGGCGGCGGGCCAGCTCGGCATGGCGTTCGCACCGAACGTCGGCGTCGCGATCCTGGTGCGCGTGCTGCTCGGGACGGGCGACGCCGCGGTGTTCATCTCGGTGCTGCGCCTGGTGTGGGCGTGGTTCGAGCCGCGTCGGGTGCCGCTGCTCACGCAGCTCACGGGTCAGGTCGGGCAGCTCGGCCAGGTCGTGTCGGCCGTGCCGTTCGCGCTCGCGCTGCACCGGTTCGGGTGGACGCCCGCGTTCGCTGCCCTGGCCGGCGTGGGCCTGCTGACCGCGCTGGCGGCGTTCGTGGGCGTGCGGCCAGGCCCGCAGGACCAGCCCCCGCTGCGTCGCCGCCTGGACGGGCTCGGCGACGCGCTGACCAGCCCCGGCTCCTGGCTCGGGTTCTTCGCCCACCTGCTGGGCGGCGTCAGCATCAACACCTTCCTCCTGATGTGGGGCGTGCCGTTCCTCGTCGAGGGGCAGGGCCTGTCGACCGGGCAGGCGAGCGCGCTGCTCTCGCTGAGCACCGGGGTCGCGATCGTCGCGGGACCCGTCGTGGGCGAGTTCACCGCGCGGCACCCGCTGCGGCGCACGTGGGGCACGCTCGCGGTCGCCGCGCTGACGGTGACAGGCTGGGCGCTCGTGCTGGTCCCCTCGACGCCGCGGTCGTTCGGGGTGCTCGTGGTGTTCACGGTGCTGATCTCGCTCGGCGGGCCGACGGCCCTCATCGGCATGGACCTGGCCGCCTCGTTCAACCCGCCGCAGCGGCGCGGGACGGCCCAGGGCGTGGCCAACATGGGCGGGTTCGTCTCGGCCGTGCTCGTGATGCTCGCCGTCGGCGTGGTGCTCGACCAGCGCTCCCCCGGCGGCGTGCACACCCTCGCCGACTACCGGGTGGCACTCGCGGTCGTGCTCGTGCCGATCGCCGTCGGCGT
>CBINDH010000155.1:0-6690 GCA_966249365.1 uncultured Xylanimonas sp.
AGCCGCACTCGAGCGCACCCTCGACCTCGGTGGACCATCGCACGCTCCCGTCGACCGGGTCCAGACCGGTGAGCGTCACCCACGCGTCGTCCTCGACCGTGATCCACGAGTCGCGGGTGGCCACGACGAGGACGCCGTCGACGACGGCCACGGGCCTCGGGTTGCTGAGGTCTGTCCGCCACCGCTCGCGGGGCGCCTCGGCGAGGCCGGTGACGCCTCCGGGCGCCGTGGCCACCTGCGCGCTCAGGGCACGGTCGCTGACGACGTCGACCGTCACGGCGGCACCGGTCGCAGCGAGCGCCACACCGAGGACGGCGGCGGCGGCGACGATCTTGCGTCGCCGCGGCCATGCGCCGACGGCCCGGACGGCACGGCCCAGGGCCGACGGCTCGACCGCCGCCACACCTGGCCGCACCGCACCGACGTCGAGGGGCTCGAGCGGCCCGTCGGGCTGAAGGTCGAACGTCACGGTCGGTGCGGTGTCACGGCGTCGGCGCACGCCCGCACCGTATCGGTCCAGGCCACGTGCCCGGAACGGTGAGCGACGCCGGAGCTGAGCCTTACCCGAGCCCGACGACCGCGTCGGTCGCGAACTCGTAGAGGCGCCCCCCGATCGGCTGCATGAGGGGCGCCGTGCGCTCGGCCGTCCAGAGGGGCGTGCCCGTGGCGAGGTCGAGCGCACGCATGCGGACGTCGGCCGTGCCGTCGTCGTTGACGATGCCGCCGTTGAGCAGCGTCATGAGCACCACGAGACGACCGTCGGTGAACGCCTGGTAGACCTGCTCGGGGTGACCGCTCGCGTCGGGTCGCGCGTCGAACGCGTCGCTCTCCCAGAGCGTCTGCCCCGTGCGGGGGTCGAGCCCCATGACAGCGGTGCCGTCCTGCGTGACGAGGACGTGCTCGGTGCGCGCGTAGGGCCAGGCCGCCGCGCTGGGGCGCGTCCAGAGCTCGGACAGGTCGGCCGGGTCGTAGGCCGCGAGGCCATGGAGCCCGATCGCGAGCAGCACGTCCGCGCGTGAGCCGTCCGTCGCCGTGGGCAGGACGGGCCCGCCGGGGATGTCGCCGGCGACCGTGCCGTCCTGGCGCCAGACGTGGTAGCTCTCGCCCGAGCCGACCTCGTCGGACCTGGTCGCGTAGTCTCCCGTCTCGAGCGCCACGACCCTGTCGTCCCAGCCGTAGGCACCGGGCTCGAAGGGGTTGACCGACCGCACGATCTCGCCCGTGGCGAGGTCGAGCGACGCGCTGATGCCACAGGCCGAGATCCACAGCCACCGCACCGAGATGTCCCACCCGTATCCGGGGGTACGGTCGCTGACGTCGTCCCCGGGGCCGGCGTCGTCCCACTCGAGGCACTGGCCGACCTGGTCCTGTGTTGCGCCGGCGGGGGCGGTCGCCCCCGGGACGGTGGTCTCCCACCGGACGTCACCGGTCACGGCGTCCTCGAGGCGGACGACGAGGTCGCGCGCGGTGACCGCCTCGCTCAGCGCGCCGTCCACCAGGCCGCCCGTAGCGGGCGGCCCGGCGCGGTCGTAGCGCACGAGCGCCTCGGATACGGCCAGCACCATCTCCGTGCCGGTGTGCCCGTCGAGCGCCCGTCGCGCGACGACGCTCCCATCGGCCCCGACGACGGCGACGCCGTCACCGGTGCCCCCCGTCGGGCAGACCACCTCGGTCGCCTCCCCGACGCCCGCGATCCACGACATCCCCGTGGCAGGCACGCGCCCGCACTGCAGGGCGCCCTCGACCTTCGTGGACCACCGCACCGCACCGTCGCCGGGGTCGAGAGCGGTCAGGGTGACCGACGTGTCGTCCTCGACCACGTCCCAGGCGTCGCGTTCGGCCACGACGAGCATGCCGTCCATGAGCGCCACGGGCTGCGGGTTGCTGAGCTCGGTCCGCCAGCGCTCGCGTGGCGGCTCGGCGAGGCTGGCGATCCCGCCGGGCGCGGCGACGACCTGAGCCCGCAGCGCGCGGTCGCGGAGGACGTCGACCGTCACGGTGATCCCGGTCGCCGCGAGGGCGAGACCGAGGACGGTCGCCACGACGACGATCTTGCGCCGGCGCGGCCATGCCCGGACGGCCCGGACGAGCCGCCCGACGGCCGACGGAGGGACCTCCCCCGGCGCGGCGGCGTCGACGGCCTCGAGCGGCCCGTCGTCGGGCACGAGGTCGAAGGTCACCGTCGGGGCGGTGTCGCGGCGTCGTCGCACGTCCGAACCGTAAGCCGTCGTGGCCGCTCTCCGGAAGGACGACGCCGACGGCGCCGCCGCGTCGCGTCAGCCGGCGATCTCCGCCGCCTCCAGCCACTCGAGCTCCAGCGACTCCTTCTCCTGCGCCAGTTCGCGCAGGGCGGCGTCGAGCTCGGCGACGGCGTCGTAGTTGGTCGGGTCCGCGGCGATCTTGTCGTGCAGCTTCGCCTCGTCGTCGGCGATGCGTGACAGGCGTCGCTCGATGCGGGCGAGGTCCTTGCGCGCCTGCCGGACCTCGGCGGCGGACGCCGACGGCGTCCCACCGCTGGTCGAGCTCGTCGAAACCACCCCGTCGTGCTGGGACGTGGTCTCGACAGACTCAGCCAGCGGGGAGGAAGTCCGCGGACGGGCACCCGCCGCCTGAGCCGCCCGCAGCTCCAGGTACTGGTCCACGCCGCCGGGCAGGTGCCGCAGCCGGCCGTCGATGATCGCGTACTGCTGGTCCGTGGCGCGCTCCAGCAGGTACCGGTCGTGCGAGACGACGATGAGCGTCCCGGGCCACGAGTCCAGCAGGTCCTCCATCGCGGCGAGCATGTCGGTGTCGACGTCGTTGGACGGCTCGTCGAGGATCAGGAGGTTCGGCTCGCTCAGCAGCACGAGCAGGAGCTGCAGGCGCCGCTTCTGCCCCCCGGACAGCTCGCGCACCCGTGCGGACAGGTGCTCGCGCGCGAACCCGAGCCGTTCGAGGAGCTGCGCGGGCGTGAGGTCCTTGCCCTCGACCTCGACCGTCGTCCTGTAGCGGGCCAGCACCTCGCGGACCCGGTCGTCACCGATCTCGTCGAGCTGCGTGAACTGCTGGTCGAGCACGCCGAGCCGCACGGTCTTGCCGTGCTTGACCCGGCCCTGCGTCGGCGCGAGCGTGCCCGCGATCAGCGCGAGCAGCGTCGACTTCCCGGCCCCGTTCGCGCCGAGGATCGCGGTGCGCTCGCCGGGGGCGATGTGCCACTCGACGCCCTCGATGATCTGCCGCCCGTCGAACGCGACACCCGCGCCCACCAGGTCGACGACGTCCTTGCCGAGCCGCGCGACGGCGAGCCGGTTGAGCTGGAGGGTGTCGCGCGGCGGCGGCACGTCGGCGATGAGGGCGTTCGCGGCGTCGATGCGGAACTTGGGCTTCGACGTGCGTGCGGGCGCGCCGCGGCGCAACCACGCGAGCTCCTTCTTCATGAGGTTCTGGCGCTTCTGCTCGACGGCGGCGGCCTGGCGGTCCCGCTCGACGCGCTGCAGCACGTAGGCCGCGTACCCGCCCTCGAACGGCTCGACGATGCGGTCGTGCACCTCCCACGTCGTGGTCGCGACCTCGTCGAGGAACCACCGGTCGTGCGTGACGAGCAGGAGCCCGCCCTGGTTCTTCGTCCACCGGTTCTTCAAGTGCGCGGCGAGCCAGGCGATGCCCTCGACGTCGAGGTGGTTCGTGGGCTCGTCGAGCATGAGCACGTCCCACTCGCCGACGAGCAGGGCCGCCAGCGCCACACGCCGCCGCTGCCCGCCGGACAGCGTGCCGACCTCGGCGTCCCAGGCGAGGTCGGGCACCAGGCCGTTGATGACGTCGCGGACCGCGGAGTCGCCGGCCCACTCGTGGTGCGGGCGGTCACCGACGATCGCGTGGCCGACCGTGACCCGGTCGTCGAGGGTGTCGGCCTGGTCGAGCACGCCCACGCGCACGCCGCCGCGGCGGGTCACGCGCCCGGAGTCGGGCTGGACGCGCCCGGCGAGCATGCCCAGCAGGGAGGACTTGCCGTCGCCGTTGCGGCCGACGATGCCGATGCGGTCGCCCTCGTCGATGCCGAGCGTCACGGAGTCGAACACGACGCGCGTCGGGTACGACAGGTGCAGGGCTTCCGCCCCGAGGAGATGTGCCACCGGACCAGGGTACGGACCCGCCGGTGGTGACCCGACCGGCCGTCGAATCGATACAGTCGTCGTGTCACCGCTGACGTTCACCCGGAAGGACTTCCATGGCCCAGTTCGACATGCCCCTCGCGGAGCTCGAGCAGTACTCCCCCGACGTCCTGTGCCCTGCCGACCTGGTGGAGTTCTGGACGAAGACGGTGGCCGAGTCCCGCCAGACCGCCGACGCGCCGACGCTCACCCGCGTCGACACCGGCATGACCGAGGTCGTCGTCGACGACGTGACGTTCCCCGGGTTCGGCGGGCACCCCATCAAGGCGTGGCTGGTCCGGCCGGCGCGGGCCGAGGAGCCGCTGCCCGTCGTGGTGCAGTACCAGGGCTACGGCGGCGGCCGCGGCCTGCCGCACGAGCACCTGCAGTGGGCCGCATCGGGCGCCGCGCACCTGATGATGGACTCGCGCGGCCAGGGCGCGCACTGGGGCGGCGGCGGCGAGACGCCCGACCCCGTCGGCCGCAGCGCCGGCGTCTCGGGCTTCATGACCGCCGGCATCGACGACCCGCACGACCACTACTACCGCCGCTTCTTCACCGACGCCGTGCGCGCCGTCGACGCCGCGCGGCAGATCCCCGGCATCGACCCGACCCGCGTCGCCGTCACGGGCGGCAGCCAGGGCGGCGGCGCCACCGTCGCGGCCGCGTCGATCCTGTCCATGGTGGGCGACGACGTCGAGGCCGCGATGCCGGACGTGCCGTTCCTGTCGAACTTCCGCCGGGCCGTCCAGATCGTCGACTCGCACCCGTACCGCGAGATCACGCAGTACCTGTCGGTGCGCCGCGGCGCGGGCGTCGAGGACATGGTGTGGAACACGCTGTCGTACCTCGACGGCACCAACCTGGCGCGCTACGCGACGTCGCCCGCGCTGTTCTCCGTGGCGCTCATGGACATGACGTGCCCGCCGTCGACCGTGTACGCGGCCTACAACGCGTGGGGCGCCGAGGCGGGCGAGCCGGTCGCGAAGCAGATCGACGTCTACCCGTACAACGACCACGAGGGCGGGCAGGCGTACCGCTTCGCCCCGCAGCTCGCCTGGTTCCGCACCCACACGTCCTGACGACCGACCCACCTGCCGGTCGAGCCCACTGTTGGTTGAGCCCCGTCGAGACCACGACTCGCTGCCGGTCGAGCCCCGTCGAGACCACGACCCGCTGCCGGTCGAGCCCCGTCGAGACCACGTTGGTTTCGACGGGGCTCAACCAGCAGGGTTTCGACGGGGCTCAACCAGCAGGGTTTCGACGGGGCTCAACCAGCAGGGCCGGTCAGCCCACGACGCGCGCGCCCGGCGCCGGCCCCGTCGTCGTCCACACCGTGTCCGCAGCCCCCTCGGCCGTCCACGTCGCCGCGATCGCCAGCGCGTGCTGACGCGACCGTGCCAGCGCGGCGACCGTCGGCCCCGAGCCGCTGACGATCGCCCCCAGCGCGTGCGCCTCGTGGGCGAGCTCGAGCGTGCGCGCCAGGTCGGGCCGCAGTGACAGCGCGGCCTCCTGGAGGTCGTTGTGCAGCGCGGCGCCGAGCGCCGTCGGGTCGCCCGCGCGCAGCGCCTGCATGAGCGCGGTGTCGTCCTCGAGCCTCGCCGGCGGCACATCACCCGCGGTGAGCTCGTCGAACGCGCCGAAGACCGCGGGTGTCGACAGGCCGCGGTCCGAGGCGGCGAACACCCAGTGGAACTCGCCGCGCGTCATCGCCGGGGTCAGCAGATGCCCGCGCCCGGTGCCGACGGCGGTGTGCCCGAGCAGGCAGAACGGCACATCGGAGCCAAGGGTCGCCGCGAGCTCGGCCAGCTCGGTACGCGGCACGCCCGTCTCCCACAGCGCGTCGCACACGACCAGGGTGGCGGCGGCGTCGGCGGACCCGCCGGCCATGCCACCCGCGACCGGGACGCCCTTGCGCACGTGCAGGGCGACGTCGGGGTCGACGCCGGTGTGCGCCGCGAGGAGCTCGGCTGCCTTCCAGGCGAGGTTCGAGGCGTCGAGCGGGACGGCGTCCGCCTGCGGACCGTCGACCGTCAGCGAGACGCCGCCGCCGAGGGCCACCTGGGTGGCCGTGACCTCCTCGTAGAGCGCCACCGCCTGGAACACGCTCACCAGCGGGTGGTAGCCGTCGTCGTCGAGCGCCCCGACGCGCAGCGAGAGGTTGACCTTGCCGGGCGCGCGGACCCGGACGGTCGGGGGTGGCGCCGCGACGAGCCGGGGCGCACGTGACGAGTCGGGGCGGTTCACGCCTCCACCGTGCCAGGGGGCGCGGCACGCTGCACGCGCGAGGCCCCCTGCTCGGGCTCGAGCGTCGCGCCTCCGCCCCGCTGCTCGGGCTTGCCGGTCGCAGGGCGGCTCCGCCGCGACTCCGGCAGGACTCGCTCCGCCGCGTCCTCCTGCGTCGCGCCTCCGCCAAACTGCTCGGCGATCCGGGCGAACGCCGCCACGTCGAGCGTCTCCCCGCGCGCCGACGGGTCGACGCCCGCGGCGCGCAGCGCCTCCTCGGCTGCCGACCCGGACCCGAACAGTCCGGACAGCGCGGCCCGCAGCGTCTTGCGAC
>CBINDH010000156.1:0-6668 GCA_966249365.1 uncultured Xylanimonas sp.
TCGTGCTGATCGCCGCGGCGGGCATCAGGAGCAGCGCGACGGCGGTCAGGCCCGCGCTCACGACGAGCGCTCGCCCGGTGCGGGCGCCCACGCGGCCTGCGACCGCGACCCCCGCGGCGGACGCGAGGCCGAACAGCAGGAGGACCGTGCTCGTACCCCCGGGAAGTGCGGCGGCGGGACCGTCGACGAGCCGGGTGATGTACGTGTAGGCGCCGTAGTGTCCGAGCAGCAGCGCCCCGACGACGACCGTGAGCGCGATCATCGGCCGCGGGCTCGGCGCCCGCGCGGGCAGACCGGGCAAGCTCGTGCGAGGGTGCTGCGTCGCGGGCGCGACGACGGTCCGCACGAGCGCCGCCGCGACGAGCGCCAGCACCGCGAGGCCCGCGAACGCCGCCCGCCACCCGGCACCGGTCGCGGCGAGGCTGGCGAGCGGCGTGCCGAGCACCATCCCGAGCGTCGCGCCGCCGAGCACGACGGAGACCGCGGGCCCGAGGAGGGCGTCGGGGACGATGTCGGCCACGTGCGCGTTGACGGTCGCCCACAGGAGCCCGACCGCCACCGCCCCGACGACCCGGGCGCCCAGCGCCACCGCGTAGGACGTGGCGAGCGCGGTGGCGAGCCCGGAGGCCGCGAGTCCCCCGAGCGCGGAGGCGACGAGGCGTCGCCGCTCGACACGGCGCGTCGCACGGACCATCGGGAAGCTCGCGAGCACGACGGTCGCCGCCCAGACCGACACCAGGGAACCGGTGCGCGCCTCGGAGATGCCGAGCCCGGCGCCGAGCTGCGGCAGCACCGCGGTGGGCAGCATCTCCGCGGTCACCATCACGAACGTGGTGGTGCCGAGCACCACGAGGGAGGGCCAGGGAAGCCGTGCCGTTGTCGTCGTCATCCTTCGACGCTAAACTTTGACGTTGACGTCAAGGTCAAGGTCTGGTCAGGGTCAAGGTCTGATGGGAACGAGGGCACCATGAAGATCGGGGACGTGGCAGCACGCGCCGGGGTGAGCCCGAGGGCGGTGCGCTACTACGAGCAGGAGGGCCTGGTCGGCGCCGCACGGGCCGCCAACGGGTACCGCACCTACACCGAGTCCGACGTCGAGCTGGTGCAGCGCATCGCCGCGATGGTCCAGGCGGGACTCCCCACGCGTCTCGTGCGCGTGCTGCTCGACATGGAGCGCGCGGCCGCGAACCAGGAGCCCACGTGCCCGCGCGAGGTCGCCGAGCTGCTGGCCTCCGAACTCGCCGGCATCGAGGCGCGCCTCGCGTGCCTGACCCGCAGCCGCGACGCGGTGCGCGACTTCCTGCACCGGACCGAGCACTCCGCCTTGCTGGCCGAGGTGCCCGCGCCCGATCAGGGCGCCGTCCACTCCAGCGAGTAGCGGAACCACAGCCGGCGCCGCACGCGCGCCCCGGGCAGGATCGACGCCGCCGCCACGGCCACCTCGCGGAACGTCTCGTCCGGGGTACGCACCGGCATGCCGTTCTCACGCGGGCGGTCGTCGCCGCCGCCGGTCACGACCGGGGCCTCCGCGGGCGCGGGGCGCACCCGCCGGCCCAGCGTCTTGAGCGCCCCCATCGCCGGGTTGAGCACCACCGAGACGGCGTCGACGGCGAAGTCCGCGGGGGCGCTCGCCCGCGCGAGGCCGACGACCACGAGGCGGCCGCCCGGGGCGAGCAGGGAGCGCGCATGGGCCAACGCGGCCGTCAGCCCGCGCTCGTGCGCCAGGTGGTGCAGCGAGGCGATCATCGTGAGCCCGGCCGCTCCCGCCGTCGGCACCCGGCCGTCGCCGGGGGCCAGGTCGAAGAACGACGCCTGCGCGATCGTGACGTCGCCGTCGTCGACGAACCGCGCGGACGACGTGCGCGCCATGAGCTCGTCGACGTCGACGCCCACGACGGGCGCGACGCCCCGGGCGCGGATCGCCGCGATGAGCGCCCCCGTCCCGCAGCCGACGTCGACGACCGCACCGCGCGCCGGAGCGGCCTGCAGGCGGCGCAGCACCCAGGGGTGGAAGTGGTCGTTGTGGCTCCACGGCGTCCGCCTGTTGAGGGCGTCGAACACCCGCGCGAGGCCGCGGATCGCCACGTGGTCGGGCCGACGGCTCGTGCCCCGGACGATCTCGTCGAAGGCGGTCATGCCCGCGGACAGTACCGTCGACCGGAGCCAGAGACGAGCCCTCGCGACCCCCCGACGAGGGAGCACCGCGGCCCGGACCCGCGGTGCTCCCGTGACGCCCCTTCCCCGGACGTCACCGGGCCCGTGCCGACTCTTCGATGGTCAACGTGCCCGTGACCTGCAGGTTTATCGCGGAACTGCCCGCGGAGACAAGGTAGTCCGCAGCCTGGACGCGCAGCGCCCCGTCGTACAGCCAGCCCGTCGGAGCGCCCGGGACGTGCGCGGCGGGGTCCCAGACGGCGAGACGCGCGACGTCGAACGAGACCTCGACAGCGCGGGTCTCCCCCGGCGCGAGCCGCACCCGGCGGAAGCCGAGCAGCAGGCGGCGCGGCGTGCCGAGCGGCAGGTCCTGCGGCCCGCACGCGTAGACCTGGACGAGCTCCTCGGCGGGACGCGCACCCGTGTTGGCGACCGTCACGGTCGCCGTGACGGACCCCGGCGCTCCCAGCGGTGCGTGGCGCAACGTCGCCGGGGGCGCGGGCACCGCGGACCGGGACAGCGCGATCCCCTGGTACGCCACCGACGTGTACGTCAGCCCGTGCCCGAACGCGAACGCCGGGTCGCGGTCGGTGTGCCGGTAGGTGGCCCTCTGGGCGTAGGTGTCGTAGTCGAGGATGTCGCCGGCCTGCGCCTCGTCCGCGGGCCACTGCTGCGCGAGACGGCCGAACGGCTCGACGTCGCCCGCCAGCACGTCGGCGACACCGTGCCCGAGCTCCTGCCCGCCGTGGCTCGTCCACACGATCGCGCTCGCCCGCCGCGCGACGGCCGGCAGCACGTAGGGAAAGCTCGACACGATGGTGAGCACGGTGCGCGGGCTGGCCTCGACGCTCACGCGCAGCAGCTCGGCAGCCGCCTCGGGCAGCCGCAGGTGCGGCCGGTCCTGCGTCTCGCGCCCGGACAGGTGCGGGTCGTTGCCCACCGCGACGACGACGAGGTCGGCGCCCGCCGCGGCCTGCCGCACGGCCTCGTGGCCGGTGGTCACGGTGCGCTGCACGAAGCGCTCCGCCTCGGCGAGGTCGAGCCCGTCGGCGCCCACGAGCGCGGTGCCGCGCGTGACGCGCAGCCACCTGCCGGACCCGAGGTGCTGGAAGGACACCGTCCCGTCGGCGTGCAGGTGCCGCCGGAACGACTCCTGCACGACCCAGCCGCCGACGCGCTCGGCGTCCGCCCGCGCCGGCCATGCGGCCCCCGTCAGCAGCCGCGCCGACGCCCGCGAGCGCAGCGTCACGACGCCGTCGCCCCAGTCGGTCAGGTCCCACAGCGCCGCCCCGTCGCCCGTCGCGCCGTCCGCCGCCACGACCGCACCGTCCGGCGAGGCGACGACGTAGGCGTCGGTGCTGGTCGCTCGCAGCGCGACGACGTCACCGCCCGGCACGACCGCCACGTCTGCGTCCGGGTACCGCTCGCGCAGGCCGTCGGCGACCGTGACCGCGTAGGGCGGCGTCCCGGAGTACCAGTCGGTGAGCACGGCGTCCGCGAGGGGCCCGACGACGGCGACGCGCGTCGGCGGCGCGAGCGGCAGCACGCCGTCGTTCGCGAGCACGACGACGGACTTGGCCGCCGCCTCGCGGGCCAGCGCGCGGTGCTCGGGCAGGTCGATCGCATCGGCGCCGATCCCCGCGTAGGGGTCCGCCGCGCCGTCGAGCTCACCGGAGCGCACCCGCAGGTGGAGCAGCCGCAGCACCGCCCGGTCGACGTCGGCCTCGGTGATCAGACCGCGGTCGAGCGCCTCGGCGATCCGCTCGACCGTGGGGCGCGACTGAGCGTCGCCGTCGGTGAACGAGTCGAGACCTGCCCGGAGCGCGGCCGCGTGCGCCGACGCGTGGTCGTCGAACGCGCGCTGCACGCTCACGAGCGCCGTCGGCGCCCAGGCGTCGGAGACGAGCGCGATCTCGTCGGGTGCCCAGGACCGCAGCTCGTCGAACAGCTCACCGCTCGTGTGCGCGGGTTCGCCGTTGACCCGGTTGTACGACGGCATGACCGCGCCCGCGACGCCCTGCTCGACCGGCTCGCGGAACGCGGCGAGCTCCTCCTCGTGCAGCGTGCGCTGCGAGAGGTTCGACGACGTCGACGACCGGTCGGCCTCGTTGTTGTAGCCGAGGAAGTGCTTGAGCGTCGGGACGGTCTTCCACACCGTGGGGTGGTCGCCGCGCAGGCCGCGGCAGTACGCCGTGGCCAGGTGCGCCACCAGGTGCGGGTCCTCGGCGTAGCCCTCCTCGTTGCGGCCCCACCCCGGGTGCCGGAGCGTGTTGACGACGGGGGCCCACACGTTCAGGGAGACGCTGGGGTCCTCGGCGTGCTTGGCGCGCTGCTCGGTGGCGACCATGGCGCCCAGGCGTTCGAGGAGGTCGGTGTCCCACGTGGCGCCCAGGCCCACGGCCTGCGGCAGCACCGTGGCGCGCCCCAGCCACGCGACGCCGTGCAGCGCCTCGGCCCCCGTGTGGAAGGGCGCCAGGCCGAGGCGCTCCACGGCGGGCGCGTGCTGGTGCAGCATCGCCACGCGCTCGTCGCGGGTCAGCCGGGCGAGCAGGTCCTTGGCGCGGTCGATCGCGGGCAGCCCCGGGTCGCGGAACGGCTCGTTCATCGCAGGTCTCCCTCGACGACGAGGCTCCACGGCCCCGTCGCGTCGTCGCTCGTGGCGGTCACCTGGTCGCCGTCGCGGCGCACGCGGAACGTCGCCGGCGACCCGGTACCGCCCGGGACCGTGATCGTCTCGTCGAACCCGTCGGGCAGCTCGAACGCGTGCAACGTGACGCCGTCGGCCCACGCGTACTCGGGCGTGTCGTCGCGGGCGCCCACGGGCAGCACCGTGCCCGGGCGCACGTACAGCGGCAGGGAGCCGAACCCGTGGCGCTCGCGCACCCAGCGCGGTCCGGTCACCGTCGAGCCGTCGAGCAGCGAGGTCCAGGTCCCCTCGGGGACGTAGACGTCGACGTCGCCCGTCGCGCCGAACACGGGCGCCACGAGCAGCGAGTCGCCCAGCATGAACTGCGTGTCCACGGGGTGCGCGCCGCGGTCCTGCGGGAACTCGAGCACCATCGGCCGCATCACGGGCGTCCCGTCCGTGTGCGCCTCCTCGGCCAGGCGGCCCAGGTACGGCATGAGCGAGAGCTTGAGCCGCGTGAACCGCCGCGTCACCTCGACGGCCTCCTCGTCGAACGCCCACGGCACGCGGTACGAGGTGTTGCCGTGCAGCCGCGAGTGCGAGGACAGCAGGCCGAACGGCAGCCAGCGCTTGAACACGCCCGCGTCCGGGGTGCCCTCGAAGCCGCCGATGTCGTGCGACCAGAAGCCGAACCCGGACAGCGCGAGCGACAGGCCGCCGCGCAGCGTCTCGGCCATCGACGCGTAGGTCGAGTCGTTGTCGCCGCCCCAGTGCACCGGCAGCCGCTGCCCGCCCGCGGTCGCGGACCGCGCGAACACCACGGCGTCCCCGGTGCCGCGACGCCGCTCGAGCACCCCGAAGACGGCCTCGTTGTAGAGCTGCGTGTAGTAGTTGTGCATCCGCTGCGGGTCCGACCCGTCGTGCCAGACGACGTCGTCGACCGGGATGCGCTCGCCGAAGTCGGTCTTGAACGTGTCGACGCCCTGGTCGAGCAGCGCCTCGAGCTTGGAGACGTACCAGGCGGTGGCCTCGGGGTTGGTGAAGTCGACCAGACCCATGCCGGCCTGCCACTGGTCCCACTGCCACACGCCGCCGTCGGTGGTCCGCAGGAGGTACCCGTGCTCGACCGCCTCGGCGAAGAGCGGCGAGCGCTGCCCGATGTACGGGTTGATCCACACGCACACCTTCAGCCCGCGCGCGTGCAGGCGCTCCAGCATCCCCACCGGGTCCGGGAAGACGCGCGGGTCCCACGCGAAGTCGCACCACTGGTACTCGCGCATCCAGAAGCAGTCGAAGTGGAACACCGACAGCGGGATCTCGCGCTCGCGCATCCCGTCGATGAAGCTCGTCACGGTGGCCTCGTCGTACGACGTCGTGAACGACGTCGACAGCCACAGCCCGAACGACCACGCGGGCACCCGCGCCGGCCGGCCCGTCAGGGCGGTGTACCGGCGCAGCACGTCCTTGGGCGTGGGCCCGGCGATGACGTAGTACTCGAGCGACTCCCCCGGCACCGAGAACTGGGTGCGCGTGTTGACCTCGGAGCCCACCTCGAACGACACCTTCTCGGTGTGCGCGACGAAGACGCCGTAGCCCTTGCTCGACAGGTAGAAGGGGACGTTCTTGTAGGCCTGCTCCGAGGAGGTGCCGCCGTCCTCGTTCCAGACGTCGACCTCCTGGCCGTTCTTCACGAACGCGCCGAAGCGCTCCCCGAGCCCGTAGACGCTCTCCCCCGGGTCGAGGCTGAGCTGCTCGTGGACCCACGTGCCGGGCGGCAGCGTCCCGTAGTGCAGGTTGCCGTTGCCCAGTCGCGTGGCCAGGAACGCGTCGGCGACCGGCCCGGGCGCGTAGCGGACGAGCAGCGAGGCCTGGAGCGCGACCGCCATCC
>CBINDH010000157.1:0-6645 GCA_966249365.1 uncultured Xylanimonas sp.
GGGGTCTTTCGCATACCCGCAGGTCAGACGCTCGAAGGGGCGCGGGACGTGAAGCGTGCGGCCGCCTGGACGGCACCCTTGTGCGCGAGCCGGCGCGCGAGGACGGCGATGCCGCCGGACACCGCCGCGAACGTCACGGCCTGGACGACGGTGATGTCGTCGGCGTCGAGGTCCTTGGGCGCGACGTGCCCGGTGCTCTTCTCCCAGACCATGCCGACGGCCTTCTGTGCGAGCCACCCGGCGGCGAGGGTGAGCACCATGGTGCCGATCTTGACGGCGAGCGGATCCTTGCGTGTGGCCACGTGTGACCATCCTCCCCGGTGAGGTGTCGTGAACGGTGTCGTTGCTGGTCCACGCTAGCCGTCGGGAAGGGTCCTCACCCGACGGCGGACCTGGTGGCCCACGACCCGGCCCAACACCGGTAGGCTGGTGGCGAACGACAGGGGAGCGCCGTCGGGCGCTGAGAGTGCGGACCACCGCAGACCCTCGAACCTGATCCGGTTAGCACCGGTGGAGGAAGTCGGGCTTCTCGATCCCTGTGCGCTCCCATGGCGGACTCGTCGCGGGGTGCACGGGACCCCTTCTCGACCCTGAGGAGGAACATCGTGACCAGCAAGTCACTGCGCAACCGTGCCGCTGTCCTGAGCGCCGCCGCCCTCGTGCTCGCGCTCGCCGCGTGCGGCTCCGGCGAGACACCCGGAGCCGGACCGAGCGAGAGCGGGGCCGCCGGAGCGGGCACCGTCACCCTCGTCACCCACGACTCCTGGGCGGTGTCGGAGGACGTCATCGCGCAGTTCGAGGCCGAGAGCGGGCTGACCGTCACGCAGGTCCCGCTGGGCGACGCGGGCACGCTCGCCAACCAGCTCGTGCTCACCAAGGACTCGCCGCTCGGCGACGTCGTGTTCGGCATCGACAACACGTTCGCGTCGCGCGTCATCGACGCGGGCGTGCTCGAGCCGCACACGCCGGCCGGGCTGGCCGCGTCGGCCGCCGCGCTCGTGCTCGGCGGCGGCGCGCTCACGCCCGTCGACGTCGGCGACGTCTGCCTCAACACCGACGTGACGTGGTTCGAGGAGCGCGGCCTCGCGGAGCCCGAGACGTTCGAGGACCTCGCGGAGCCCGCGTACCAGGACCTCACGGTGGCCCTGAACCCGGCGTCGTCGTCGCCGGGGATGGCGTTCATGCTCGCCACGATCAGCGCGTTCGGCGACGACGGGTTCGGCGGTGAGGGCTGGACCGGGTACTGGTCCGCGCTCCGCGACAACGGCCTCAAGGTCGCGGACTCGTGGGAGGACGGCTACTACGGCGAGTTCTCCGGCGCGGGCGAGGGCGGCACGCGTCCCATCGTCGTGAGCTACTCGACCTCGCCGGCGTTCACGGTGACCGAGGACGGCTCGGCGTCCACGACGCGCGCGCTGCTCGGCACGTGCTTCCGCCAGGTGGAGTTCGCCGGCGTCCTGCACGGTGCGGCGAACCCCGAGGGTGCACGGGCGCTCGTCGACTTCCTCGTCTCGGCGCCGTTCCAGGCCGACGTCCCGGGCCAGATGTACATGTACCCGGCCGACTCGTCGATCGAGCTGCCCGCCGAGTGGACGGCGTTCGCGCCGCTCGCGGAGTCGCCGTTCGACCTCGCGCCCGAGAAGATCACCGCGAACCGCGACGCCTGGATCGACGAGTGGACCGCGGCAGTCGGCGGCTGACCGGCCGCGAGTCCCTGCGGGTGCTGGAATGGCTGGGATGACCCGCGCCCGAGCAGTCTCCGCACCCGCCGTGCTGGGGTGGGGGCTCGCGGTCGCGCTGCCCCTGGTCTTCCTGGGGGTGTTCTTCGCGTGGCCCGTGGCGGCGCTCGTCGGCCGTGGGTTCATCGCCGACGGCGGAGGAGTCGACCTCACGGGGCTCCGCGACGTGCTCGGCGGCCCGCGCACGTGGCGGCTCGTCGGGACGACGCTCGCGCAGGCGGCCGCCGGGTCCGTCGCCTCGGTGCTGCTCGGGCTGCCCGTGGCGTACCTGCTGTACCGGACGCGGTTCCCAGGCCGCGGCGTGCTGCGCGGCGTCGTCACGGTGCCGTTCGTGCTGCCGACCGTCGTCGTCGGGGTGGCGTTCACGTCGCTGTTCCGGCCCGGCGGGATGCTCGGCTGGGCGCACCTCGACGAGACGTTCGCGGCGGTCGTCGTCGCGCTGGTGTTCTTCAACGTGTCCGTCGTCGTGCGGACCGTGGGCGGGCTGTGGGAGCGCCTCGACCCGCGCGCCGAACAGGCGGCCCGGGCGCTGGGTGCGTCGCCGGCTCGGGCGTTCCGCACGGTGACGCTCCCGGCGCTCGCCCCCGCGATCGCCAGCGCGGCGGCCGTGGTGTTCCTGTTCTGCGCGACGGCGTTCGGCGTCGTCCTGGTCATGGGCGGTCTCGGCTACGGGACCATCGAGACCGAGATCTACCGGCGCACCACCCAGTTCCTCGACCTGCGCACCGCGGCCGTGCTCTCGGTCCTCCAGCTCGTCGTCGTCACGCTCGCCCTGTGGGCCGCGGCGCGTGCCCGCGCGCGGCGGGAGCGGGCGCTGCACCTCGAGCACGAGGACGTCGCCGCGCACCGGTGGAGCCGGCGCAACCCGGCCGACGTCGTCGCCGCGGCCCTCACGGCGCTGGTCGTGGGCGGGCTCATCGTGCTGCCGCTCGCCGGGCTCGTGGGGCGGTCCTTCCGGGAGCCGGGCGGCTCCTGGGGGCTGGCCAACTACCGGGCGCTGGGCACCACCGGAGGCCGCAACGCGCTCGTGGTCACCGTGTGGGAGGCCCTCGCGACGTCGGTCCGCACCGCTCTGCTCGCGACCGCGGTCGCCGTCGTCGTCGGGGGACTCGTGGCCCTCGTGGTGTCTCGGCGGCCCCGGCGCCGGGCCGCTCGGCGTGCCGTCGGGGTCCTGGACGCCGTCGTCATGCTGCCGCTGGGCGTGAGCGCCGTGACCGTCGGGTTCGGGTTCCTCATCACGCTCGACCGGCCGCTCGGGTTCGACATCGACCTCCGCACGTCGGGGTGGCTCGTGCCGATCGCGCAGGCCGTCGTCGCGGTGCCCCTCGTGGTGCGTACGGTGCTGCCCGTGCTGCGTGCCATCGACCCGCGGCTGCGGCAGGCGGCCGAGGTGCTGGGCGCGCCGCCCGGGCGGGTGCTGCGCGACGTCGACCTCCCGATCGCGCTGCGGTCGCTCGGCCTGGCCGTCGGGTTCGCGTTCGCGGTCTCGCTCGGGGAGTTCGGTGCGACGGCGTTCCTCGCGCGGCCCGACTCCGCGACCCTGCCTGTGGTGATCTACCGGCTCATCGGCCGGCCCGGTGCGGAGAACTACGGCATGGCGCTCGCCGCGTCGGTCGTCCTGGCGGTGCTGACCGCCGTCGTCATGATGCTGGCCGAGCGCCTCCGCGCCGCCGGCGCCTCGCAAGGAGAGTTCTGATGCCCCGCCGACAGATCGCTGCAGCGGCCGACCGTAGGGATCGGTCACGCAAAACGGCCGGTTCCGGGACCGATCACGACGGTCGGCGCGGCGACGTCGTCAGGGTGAGGAGCGGGCTGGCCGTTCGGGGTGCCGTCGTGACGTACGACGACGAGGGCGGCGGTGGGGCGACCGTCGCCGTCGACGGCGTCGACCTCGACGTGGCCGACGGCGAGATCCTGGCCCTGCTCGGGCCGAGCGGGTGCGGCAAGTCCTCGCTCCTGCGGGCAGTCGCAGGGCTCGAGCCGCTCGCCGCGGGGACGGTCGCGTTCGACGGCGAGGACCTGGCGGGCGTTCCTGTCCACAGGCGCGGGTTCGGGCTGCTCTTCCAGGACGGGCAGCTCTTCGCGCACCGCGACGTCGCGCGGAACGTCGCGTACGGGCTCGAGGTCGCGCGCGTGCCGCGGCCCGAGCGCGAGGCCCGGGTGCGCGAGCTGCTGACCGACGTGGGGCTGGACGGGTACGGCGGCCGGCCCGTCTCCACGTTGTCGGGCGGGCAGAAGCAGCGCGTCGCGCTCGCGCGGGCGCTCGCCCCCAGGCCGCGGCTCCTCCTGCTCGACGAGCCGTTCTCGGCGCTCGACCGCGCGCTGCGCGAACGGCTCGCCGACGACGTCCGCGAGGTGCTGCGTGCGACGGGGACGACGGCGGTCTTCGTGACGCACGACCACGACGAGGCGTTCACCGTGGCCGACCGCGTCGCCGTCATGCTGGCCGGCCGGCTGGTGCAGGTCGCCGAGCCGGAGGAGCTGTGGCGGGCACCGGCGTCGCGCGAGGTCGCCGAGTTCCTGGGGTACCAGGCGTTCGTGCCGCAGGACGGGACGGTGCTCGCCGTCGGGCCCGCGGGCCTGCGCGTGCTCGCGGAGCCGGCGGAGTCCGGGTGGAAGGCGCAGGTCGTCGGTACGGCCTTCCGGCGCGGTCGGCAGGAGGTGACGGTCGACGTCGACCTCGGGGCGGGGGTGCAGCGGCTCGTCGCGCAGTCCGACGACGTCGCCGTACCCGCCCAGGGCGCCGTCGTCGTCGGGCTGGACCCCGCGGGGTGCGCGGTCCTGCAGGACTGAGCGACGACGGGCCGCCGCCAGGGCTCGGGTCCTGGCGGCGGCCGGACGGCGGCCCGTCCGTCAGACCGCCGCCGAGAGGCGGGCGATCTCCTCGGGCGTGAGCGTCAGGGAAGCCGCGGCGGCGTAGTCCTGGATCGACTCGGGGCGCGACGCGCCCGGGATCGGGATCACGACGGGGGCCAGGGCGAGCTCCCACGCGAGGCACACCTGGAACGGGGAGAAGCCGTGGGCCTCCGCGACCTCGACGAACGGCGTGAAGGCGTCGCCCAGCTCACCCGAGCGGGCGAGCGAGATGCCGCCCAGCGGGCTCCACGGCAGGAACGCGATGCCGAGCTCGGCGCAGAGCTCGAGCTCGGGCAGCGACGAGCGGAAGCGCGGCGAGAACTGGTTCTGGACCGAGACGAGGCGGCCCCCGAGGATCTCCTGCGCCTCGCGGATCTGGTCGGGGTCGGCGTTCGAGATGCCGGCCATCTGGATGAGGCCGTCGTCGAGCAGGTCGCGGACCGCGGCGACCGAGTCGGCGAAGGGGACGGCCGGGTCGGGGCGGTGGAACTGGTACAGGCCGATGGCCTCGACGCCGAGCCGCCGGAGCGACGCCTTGCACGCCTCCTTGAGGTAGGCGGGGTCGCCGTTCTGGGTCCACGTGCCGTCCCCGGGGCGGAGGTGGCCGCCCTTGGTCGCGACGAGCACGTCGCCGACGTCGGACCCGTAGGAGCGCAGTGCGGCGGCGATGAGCTCCTCGTTGTGGCCGACCTCGTTCGCGTCGCGGTGGTACGAGTCCGCGGTGTCGATGAGGGTCACGCCGGCGTCGAGCGCGGCGTGGATCGTGGCGACGGAGCGTTCGGCGTCGGGGCGGCCCTCGATCGACATGGGCATGCCGCCGAGACCGATCGCGCTGACCTGGCGCCCGCCGATGGTGCGCTGCTGCATTGAGATGACTCCTTCGTCGCACGTCGAATCGTTACGACAGCGACGATATCCCGACCACCGACGAGTTGTCAGACCGCGCGTCGTCTACCCCGTGCACGCCGACTCTCGCGAAAGGTCCCGACGCATGGCCCGCATCGTCTCCACGCTCTTCAGCTCGCTCGACGGCGTCGTCGAGATCGACCCCGCCTGGCACTTCCCGTACTTCGACGACCAGATGGGAGCCGCCGTCACCGACGACTACGCCGGGCTCGACGCGATCCTCATCGGCAGGGTCACCTACGACAGCTTCGTCGGCGCGTGGCCCGCCCGGGAGGCCGCCGGCGAGGAGGACGCCGCCTTCGCGAAGCTGCTCGGCGACACCCGCAAGGTCGTCGCGACGCGGGGAACGCACGACCTCGGCTGGCGCAACGTCGAGGCCACCGCCGACGTCGTCGCCGCGGCCCGCGCTCTGCGCGACGACACCAGCATCGGCAAGGTCGTCGTGCCCGGGTCGATCACCATCGTCCGCGAGCTCCTCGCCGCCGGGCTGCTCGACGAGCTGCGGCTGCTCGTGCACCCCGTCGCCGCGCGGACGGGGGAGCGACTGTTCGACGCCGGGGACAGCACGTACCCGTTCCGCCTGGTGTCCGCGGAAGCGTTCGGCTCCGGCGTCGTCCGGCTCATCTACGCGCCGACGTCGGCGCCCGAGGCCCGCACGTACGACGACGTCAAGCAGCACGACATGCCGCAACCGGAGTGAGGAACCGACTGGCTGGGTGAGCCCGCACCTGACGGTTGAGCCCCGTCGAAACCTCGGCTCCGGTGAAGGGGCGAGGCGGCTCCGACGGGGCTCAGCCAGCCGTCAGGCGTGACGGAGCTCCCGGTACCTGCGCACCAGCGACTGCGTCGACGGGTCCTGCGCCGCCAGCGCGGCCTCGTCGCCCGAGACGGCCGGGGCGATCTCGAGCGCGAGCTTCTTGCCGAGCTCGACGCCCCACTGGTCGAACGAGTCGATGCCCCACACGATGCCCTGCGTGAACGTGATGTGCTCGTAGAGCGCGACAAGCTGGCCCACCACCGACGGCGTGAGCTCCGGGGCGAGGATCGACGTCGTCGGGCGGTTGCCGGCGAACACGCGGGCCGGGACGATCGCCTCGGGCGTGCCCTCGGCGCGCACCTCGTCGGCGGTCTTGCCGAACGCCAG
>CBINDH010000158.1:0-6627 GCA_966249365.1 uncultured Xylanimonas sp.
TTCGACGGGGCTCAACCGGCAGGAGCGGTGGTTTCGACGGGGCTCAACCGGCAGGGGCGGTGGTTTCGACGGGGCTCAACCGGCGGGGTTGCTGGTCGAGCCCCGTCGAGACCCTCGTCAGGCCGCGTACTCGCCCGGCTCCCCGCCGGCCACGATCGGGACGCGCACCGCGTTGCCCCACTCGGTCCACGAGCCGTCGTAGTTGCGCACCTTGTCCAGGCCGAGCAGGAAGTGCAGCGCGAACCAGGTGTGCGAGGAGCGCTCGCCGATGCGGCAGTAGGTGATGACCTCGTCGTCGGCGGTGATGCCGAGGCCGCCGGCCTGGTAGATCGCCTCGAGCTCGGCGCGGGTCTTGTAGGTGCCGTCCTCGGCGACCGCGGTGGCCCACGGGACGGACCGGGCGGTGGGGATGTGGCCGCCGCGCAGCACGCCCTCCTCGGGGTAGTCCGGGATGTGCAGGCGCTCGCCGGTGTACTCCTGCGGGGAGCGGATGTCGACGATCGGGCCCTTGCCGAGGTGGGCGAGCACGTCCTCCTTGAAGGCGCGGAAGGTGACGTCGTCGCGCTCGACGACGGGGTACTCGACGGGCTCGGGCGTGGCGACGTCCGTGGTCAGCTCGCGGCCCTCGGCGACCCACAGGTTGCGGCCGCCGTCGAGCAGGCGCACGTCCTCGTGGCCGAACAGGGTGAAGACCCAGGCGGCGTAGGCGGCCCACCAGTTGTTCTTGTCGCCGTAGACGACGATGGTCGTGTCGCGGCCGATGCCCTTGGAGCCGAGGAGCTCGGCGAAGCCGGCGCCGTCGAGGTAGTCGCGCTCGACGGGCTGGAGCAGGTCGGTGTGCCAGTCGATCTTGACGGCGCCGGGGATGTGGCCGGTCTCGTAGAGCAGGACGTCCTCGTCGGACTCGACGACGACGATCCCGGGTGCCCCGGCCTCGAGCTGCTCGGCCAGCCAGGAGGTGGTGACCAGGCGGTCCGGGTGGGCGTACTCGGCGAGCCGGGGCGTGGGGTCGAGCGGTGCGGTCATGGGGTCTCCTGCGGTGCGTGGCGGATCGTGGAATCCCCACGTAACCACGGCGCCGACCCGCTGCGTCCAGATCCTGGGCGATGTCTCGAAATCTGGACGCCAGAGGTCAGGGCGTCGGGACGGCGGCCGCGTTCTGGGTCGTCCACTGCGCGAACCGCCCCACCGCCACGACGAGCGCGAGCACCAGCAGCACCACGTTGATGCCGAGCTGCTGGGTCTCGCCCCGGCGTCTGTGCACCGCGATCGCGAGGAGCTGGAGCAGGGCGAGGCCCACCGCCGCGACGGGCGTGAGCCACACGAGCTTGCCCGTGGCCTGCGGCAGGACCAGCCCGAGCGCCCCCGCGATCTCGCACAGCCCGATGAACCGGACCACGACGCCCGGGAACGCCTCGACCCACGGCATGCGCTGCCCCAGCGCCTTGCCGCGCAGCAGCTTCACGCACCCGACCATGAGGTAGACGGCCGCGAGCAGCCCCGCGACGACCCACAACGCGATGGTCATGTGCCTTCCCTTCCCCGTGCGGGGCCGGGCGTCATCGTCCGGCCGCTCGCAAACTAGCGCCCGCCGCCGGGAGGGGCCATGTCCGGCGTGGGCGCGTCGTCACATGGCCGCGGGTCAGCGCGGGGGCGGGGCGGTCGTGCCCCGGACGATCAGGTCGGTGGGGATCACCACGCGCTGTGTGCCGAGCCGCGTCCGCGTGCGGAACTGCTCGAGCACGAGCCGGACGAGCTCCTGGCCGATGGTGTGGAAGTTCTGCCGCACCGTCGTCAGCGGGGGCCACGTGTACTCGCCCAGGGCGATGCCGTCGAAGCCGACGACGCTCACGTCGTCGGGCACGCGCCGGCCGCGCTCGTGCAGGGCTCGCATGAGCCCGATCGCCATCTCGTCGTTGGCGCAGTAGACCGCGGTGGCGTCGTCGGGCAGCTCGCGCCCGTGCGCGTAGCCGGACGCCGCGGTCCAGTCGCCGCGGCGCAGCTCGGGCGGACGGATGCCCGCTTCCCGGAGCGTCCGTTCCCACGCCTCCGCGCGCGCGGCGGCGGGTTCGGAGTCGACGGGCCCGGCGACGTGGTGGACGGTGGCGTGCCCGAGGTCGAGCAGGTGGCGGACGGCGGCCGTCGAGCCGTTCACCTGGTCGGCGACGACGGCGGGGTGGCGCCCGACGAGCCGGGTGTCGGACACGACGACCGGCAGACCCGCGGGCAGTGCGAGCGACTCCGGGGTGGCGGTCTCGGCGCGGATGATCACGAGCCCGTCGATGGCCTGGTGCGTGAGCCGTTGTGCGGCTCCTTCCCAGCCGCTGTCGGCGTGGCCGACGTCGACGATCGTCACGGCGTAGTCCTGTGCCTGCGCGGCCTCGATGACTCCCTCGGTGGTCAGCGCCTCGCCCGTGCGCTCGAACCGGTGGGCGAGCAGCCCGATCGCGCCGTACGCCCCGTTGCGCAGCGCGCGAGCCGCGGTGTTGGGGGAGTAGCCGAGGCGGTCCATGGCGTCGAGGACCTTCGTGCGGGTGCCGGGGCGGACGTTCTCGGCGCCGGTCGAGACGCGCGAGACCGTCTGCGCGGAGACGCCGGCGAGTCGGGCGACGTCCTCGATGGAAGGTCCGCGGCGTGGGCTGGCCATGGGCGCATGGTAGCCCGATGTGTTGACGTCACCATTCGCCGCATCGTGACCGTAACGTGACGTCACTCGCGTTGACAGTCACCAACACCTTCGGCGTATGTTCACGTCAACATTTGCGGGCGGACGACACCGCCGCCCGCTCCCGGACGAAGGAGTTCGAGACCGATGAGTGCATCGAAGCGTCGGGGCCGCGCCTGGATCGCGGCGGCCGCCGTCCTGCCCCTGGTTGCGGCAACGGCCGCCTGCGGCGGTGGCGGCGACGGGAACGAGAGCACCGGCGGCGACGGAGCAGGCGACGGCAAGCTGACCGTCTGGGCCTGGGACCCCGCCTTCAACATCTTCGCGATGGACGAGGCCGCGAAGATCTACCAGAAGGACCACCCGGACTTCGAGCTGGAGGTCATCGAGACCCCCTGGGACGACCTGCAGACCAAGCTCACGACGCTCGCCCAGTCGGGCCAGACGGACGACCTGCCCGACATCTTCCTCATGCAGAACAACGCGTTCCAGAAGAACGTCCTGAGCTACCCTGACCTGTTCAGCGACTACGCCGACTCCGACGTCGACTTCTCGCAGTTCCCGCAGGCGGTCGTCGACTACTCGGTGGTCGACGGCGTGAACTACGGCCTGCCGTTCGACAACGGCACCGCGATCACGGCGCTGCGCACCGACTACCTCGAGCAGGCCGGCTACACGGTCGACGACTTCACCGACATCACGTGGGACGAGTTCATCACCCTCGGCGAGGACGTCCTCGCCAAGACCGGCAAGCCGCTCCTGTCGGGCGTCGCCGGCGAGGCCGACCTCATCATGATGATGCTCCAGTCGGCCGGCGCGTCCCTCTTCGACGACGACGGCAACCCGACCATCGGCGAGAACGAGGCCCTGACGAGCGCCATCGACGTCTACCACCGGCTCGTGGAGTCCGGCGTGCTGACCGAGCGGAACTCGTGGGAGGAGTACGTCGCGACGTTCGTCAACGAGGAGGTCGCGGGCACCCTCAACGGCGTGTGGATCCTCGGCTCCATCCAGACGGCGGAGGACCAGTCGGGCAAGTGGGCCATCACGAACCTGCCCAAGCTCGACGGCGTCGACGGCGCCACCAACTACTCGGCCAACGGCGGGTCCTCGTGGGCCATCAGCGCCAACGCCGACCGTGACCTGGCGATCGACTTCCTCAACTCGACGTTCGCGGGCTCGACGGAGTTCTACGACACGATCCTGCCGAGCTCGGGCGCCCTGGCGAACTGGACCCCGGCGGGCGAGTCCGACGTGTACGCCCAGCCGCAGGAGTTCTTCGGCGGCGACGCGATCTTCTCGAAGGTCGTCGAGTACTCGACGCACGTGCCGTCCAACAACACGGGCGCGTTCTACTACGAGGGCCGCGACGCGGTGAGCGTCGCGATCTCGAAGATCATGCAGGGCGGTGACCCGGCGGCGGCGCTCCAGGAGGCCCAGGAGACCGTCGAGTTCGCGATGCAGTGACCTGACCCCGCGGGCCGGACCGATCTTCGACGGGGCTCGACCAGCAGCGTCGCTGGCCGGGCCCCGTCGGAACACCGCCCGCACCCGCTCCACGAAAGGTGGCCCCTCGTGTCAGCGACACTGTCCGCCCTCGAACGGCGCCGGAGCCTGACCGGCTGGGGATTCCTGATCCCGGCCGCCGCGCTCATCGCGCTGATGAACTTCTGGCCGATGTTCCAGGCCTTCCTCCTGTCGTTCAAGACCGGTCGTGGCACCCGCCTGAAGACGGCCGAGCCGCTCTGGATGAACTACCAGCGGCTGCTCGAGGACGACATCTTCCGCAAGACCCTCGTCAACACGCTGATCTACCTGGTCGTGCAGGTCCCGATCATGCTGGGCCTCGCACTGGTGCTGGCGACCCTGCTCAACGACCCGAAGCTCCGGTTCAAGGGGCTGTGGCGCACCGCGATCTTCCTGCCCTGCGCCGTCGGCCTCGTGTCCTACGCCCTGGTGTTCCGCACCATGTTCGCGAACGACGGCCTGGTCAACGACGTCCTGCGCGGGCTGGGGATCATCGACGCGCCGATCGACTGGCTGAACCAGCCGGGCACCGCACGGTTCGTGATTATCCTCGGTCTGCTGTGGCGGTGGACCGGCTACAACATGGTCTTCTACCTGGCCGCCCTGCAGAACGTGGAGCCGACGACGTTCGAGGCGGCGCGCATCGACGGCGCCGGCCCGGTCAAGACGTTCTTCTACGTCACGATCCCGCAGCTCAAGCCGATGATCCTGCTGACGGCGATCATGTCGACCAACGGCACCCTCCAGCTCTTCGACGAGTCGTTCAACCTGACCCGGGGTGGGCCCGCGAACGCCACGATGTCGATGGCGCACTACCTGTACGACGTCTCGTTCCACCGGAACCCGAACTTCGGCTACGCGTCCGCGATCTCGTTCGTGATCCTGCTGATGGTCGCCGCGCTGGCCGCGGTGCAGATGAAGGTCGGTGACCGACGTGACTGAGACCACCGCAGTCCGCCCTGCCCTTCCGCAGGCGCCCGCGAGGACGGCACCGCGCGTGCGCCGGTCGACCTTGCGGCGCCTTCCCGGCTACCTGTTCCTCGCCCTCGCCTCGCTGGTGTCGGTGTTCCCGCTCTACTTCATGGCGGTCTCGGCGACCAACACCTCGCGGGACGTGCTCGGGTCCAAGCTGCTGCCCGGAGGCGCGTTCTTCGACAACCTGAGCAAGCTCTTCGAGGCGCAGGACGTCGGCGCGGCGATGTGGCACTCGTTCGTCAACGCGGCCCTGACGACGGTCGGTGCGCTGGTGATCTGCGCGATCGCCGGGTACGGGTTCGAGGTCTACCACTCGCGCGGCAAGGACGTCCTCATGGGGATCCTGCTGCTCGCGATCATGATCCCGTTCGCGGCGACGATGATCCCGCTGTTCCGGATGTTCGCCCAGCTCGACATGGTGAACTCGACGTTCGCGGTGATCCTGCCGGCGATCTCGACGCCGTTCCTCATCCTGCTGTTCCGGCAGGCGTCCCGGTCGTTCCCGCACGAGATCCTCGAGGCGGCCCGGCTGGACGGCCTGGGCGAGGTGTCGATCTTCGCGCGCATCTACGTGCCGACGATGCGCTCGACGTTCGCCGCCGCGGCCGTCATCACCTTCATGGCCGCGTGGAACAACTTCCTGTGGCCGAAGGTGATCCTGGTCGACAACTCGTACCAGACGATGCCGATGCTCATCTCCAACCTGACCGCGGGTTACGTGACCGACTACGGCGTGCTGATGCTCGCCGTGCTGCTCGCGACCCTGCCCACCGTCGCCATCTTCCTCGTCCTGCAGCGAGCCTTCGCCCAGGGCATCACCGGAGCCGTGAAGTGAACCACCCGTTCGACCGCCTTGCCGACCCCACGTTCATCGCCGAGCACCGGCTCCCGCCGGTGTCCGACCACCGCTGGTTCGCACCGTCCGACGACGGCGCCTCGTCCTTCGAGCAGTCCCTGAACGGGACGTGGAAGCTGCACTTCGCCACGAACCTCGCGGGCACCCTGCCGGAGTACTGGGCTGCGGACACCAGCGGCTGGGACGACGTCCCCGTGCCCGCGCACCTGCAGATGCTCGGCTACGACCGCCCGCAGTACGTCAACATGCAGTACCCGTGGGACGGCCTCGAGCAGGTCGCCCCGGGTCAGGTCCCGACGGCGTACAACCCGGTCGGCTCGTACGTGAAGGACTACGAGCTGGACCGGCCGCTCGCGCCGGGCGAGCGCCTCGCCGTCACGTTCCACGGTGCCGAGAGCGCGATCGCCGTCTGGCACAACGGGACGTACGTCGGGTTCGGGACGGACGGGTTCACGCCGTCGTCGTTCGACCTGACCGACACCGTGGTGCCCGGCACCAACCGCCTCGCGGTGCAGGTGGTCAAGTTCTCGGGCCAGTCGTGGGTCGAGGACCAGGACTTCTACCGGTTCTCCGGCATCTTCCGCGACGTCGTGCTGTACCGGCG
>CBINDH010000159.1:0-6587 GCA_966249365.1 uncultured Xylanimonas sp.
CTCGACGCGCTCACCGTGCTCTCGCGCCTTGTCGCCACGCTGCACGACGACGCGGGCGACGTCGCCGTGGACGGCCTCGTGCACGCTCCCGAGCCCACGGTCGAGTACGACGAGGCCGCCTTCCGCGAGGAGTCGTCGGTGCTCGAGGGCGTCGAGCTCGCCGGCACGGGGTCGCTGGCCGCGCGCATGTGGACCAAGCCCGCGCTGTCCGTCATCGGCATCGATGCGACGCCCGTCGCGCAGGCCTCCAACACCCTGACCCCGAGCGCACGCGCGAAGCTCTCGCTGCGCCTCGCCCCGGGCCAGGACCCGGCTGCCGCCGCGGCGGCGCTGGAGAAGCACCTGCTCGCGAACGCCCCGTTCGGCGCGAAGGTCACGTGGACCACCAAGGAGCAGGGCAAGCCGTTCCTCGCCCCGGCCGACACCGCGGCGATGCGCGCGGCCCGCGCGGCGTTCGCGGCGTCGTGGGGCACCGACCCGGTCGACACCGGCATCGGCGGCTCGATCCCGTTCATCGCCGACCTGCTCGAGGTGTTCCCGCAGGCCGCGATCCTGGTAACCGGCGTGGAGGACCCGGACTCGCGCGCCCACGGCGCGAACGAGTCGGTGCACCTGGGCGAGCTGCGCAAGGTCGTCGTCGCGGAGGCGCTGCTCCTCACACAGGTCGCGGCAACCCTCTGACGAGCACGGGCTGGTTGAGCCCCGTCTGGTTGAGCCCCGTCGAAACCACCCCGTCCCACTCTGGGGGTAGGTCTCGACGGGGCTAGACCGGCAGGCGGCGCGTCAGCGGTGCGCCACGTCCACCGCGCGCGCCCAGGCCGCGACGTCGGCCGGCAGCTCGGGTGACGCGACGGGTTCGCCCTCGCTGATCAGCGCGACCACCTCGCGCGGCGCGATCCGGTCGCCGGAGCGCGAGAGGAACCGTCCGGCGAGCCACGCCGTCGCGCACAGCTCCTCGCCCCGGCTGAAGACCTGCTCGATGAAGACCACACGCTCGTCCCACCCGAGCACGCGCGTGGTGATGCGGAACCGCTGGCCGAGCTGGAGCGAGCGGCGGTACTTGACGGTCGACGCCGCGACGACGGGGTACCAGCGCTGCTCGCTGAGCCGCGTCCAGGCCCCGAGGTCGGCGAGGTAGTTCCACCGGCCGACGTCCGCCATCTGCAGGTACGTGCCGTTGTTGACGTGCCAGAGGATGTCGAGGTCGCCGATGTTGACGCGCATCTCGGTCACCGACGGGTCGAGGACGCCCTGGCCGGGCACGGGCTTGCGCGGGCGGTAGGTCTTCCAGGCGAGCTGCAGCAGGCGGGTCACCCGCCGCAGGTTAGCCCGCCGGCGAGCGGTCCGAGGAGATCTTGGTCACAACCCGTCCTCGAGGTCCGTCAGCGAGACGTGCGCGAGCGAGCGCCGCACCTGTCGCGCGACGGCCGGCGACTCCAGACGGGCCACGAGGTGCAGGGCCATGTCGATCCCCGCGGTCACGCCCGCCGACGTCACGACGTCGCCGTCGTCGACGAACCTCGCCTCGGTGTCGACGACGACGGAGGGGTCGATCGCGGTGAGCTCGTCGAAGTGGTCGTGGTGCGTGGTGGCCGGCCGTCCGGCGAGGAGCCCCGCGGCGGCCAGCACCAGCGCGCCCGTGCAGACGCTCGCGACGAGCGGCGTCGTCGCGCGCGCGGCGCGCAGCCAGGCCAGGTGGGCGGGATCGGCGATCAGCGCACCCGTCCCCGTCCCGCCCGGGTGCACGAGCAGGTGCAGCGCCCCGAGGTCGTCGGCCGCCGCGGCCGGGACGAGCCGTAGCCCGTGCGCGAGGCGGACGCCGGCGCCGTCGCGCGAGAACGTGCTCACGGTGGGCTGCAGGTGCGAGTGCTCCAGCCACGTCGTGAGCACCCCGAACGGGCCGACGACGTCCAGCTCTTCGGCGCCGTCGAACACGACGATCCCGATGTGCGGGCCGGCGCTCGTGGTCACCACGCCATCGTCGTGCCACCATCGGCTGCGTGCATGTGCTGTTGCTGGCCGCCGACGCGGCCCTCGCCGAGGACCTCGCCCAGGCGTGGCGCTCCGCCGCCGCCGGGACCGTCGAACCGGCCGTCCTGCCCGTCCGGGAAGCCGGACCGGTGCCCACCGGCGTCTTCGTCCCGCTCTCCGCGATGGGTCTGCGGACGCCGCCGCCGGCCGACCCGGGGGAGGAGCGCCTGAGGGCGCTGACCGCGGCTGCCGACGTCGTCGTCGTGCACCTGGACGTGCTCGACCAGACGGCCCTGCACGAGGGGCCGCTCCCGCTCGTCGCGCGCGTCGCGGTCGAACGCGCACTGCCCGTCGTCGTGCTGACGGGGCGGGCCGAGGCGAGCCGGCGCGAGTGGTCTGCGGGCGGTGTCAGCGGCGTGCACGAGGTCGGGACGGACCCCGAGTCTCGCGGCGCGTCCGTCGCGCGCGCGGGCCGGACGTGGGCCCCGTCGTGGCCCCGCACCTGACCGCGTGACCACGGAGCACGATTTGGTGCGTACCATCGGGATGAGCGAGAACCGTCCTGTCGTTGGAGGAAGCATGACCGACACCCTCGAGACCGCCACGCACGGCGTGGTCCTGACCGACGTGGCATCCGCCAAGGTCCGCAGCCTCCTCGAACAGGAGGGCCGCGACGACCTGCGTCTGCGCGTGGCCGTGCAGCCCGGCGGCTGCTCGGGCCTGATCTACCAGCTCTACTTCGACGAGCGCCTGCTCGACGGCGACGCTGTCGTCGACTTCGGCGGCGTCGAGGTCGTGGTCGACAAGATGAGCGTCCCGTACCTCGAGGGCGCGACCGTCGACTTCGCCGACACGATCGAGAAGCAGGGCTTCACCATCGACAACCCGAACGCCGGCTCGTCGTGCGCGTGCGGTGGGTCCTTCGCCTGAGGTCCCGACCCACGACGAACACCCGGCCCGGCCACCTCACGGTGGCCGGGCCGTCATCGTCCCAGGACCGTGCGGACACCGGCTCCGACAGTTCCGTGGCATCGCTCACAGCGGACCGGACGGGTCGGGCGCGGGTGTCATCATGTTGGTGCCTGCCCTCCCGGCCCCCGACCGGGATATGACACTCCGTCGATCTGTGTCGTGACCTGCGCTGATGCTGGCGTTCGACGACGAATCGTCACCTCGGAAACCCCGTTCAGCCGCGGTTGTAAGGCAGACCTCACGCTAGGCTTGCCATATCGAGGACGAGAAGGACCCGCCTCCCGGTTGACGCACGATGCGCTGCAGCTCGGCGCGATGCGAACGCCGGAAGGGTCGCGACGTTGAAAGGCCTCCCTTGGAGTCGAAGCCCCCCACCCGCGGTACGCGGGTCATCCTGCGCGCGACGGCGATCGCCGGCGCGGTCGCCGTGCTGGCCTCTGGCTGTGCGAGCGACTCCGTGAAGCGCGGATACCTGCCCGGCTACGCCGACGGTCAGGTGACGAACCACCCCGAGAGCCTGACCCACCTCTGGACCGGCTCGTGGATCGCCGCCCTCGCCGGCGGCATCATCACGTGGGGGCTGATGCTCTGGTGCATCGCCGCCTACCGCAAGCGCCGTGACGACCACCAGCTCCCGGTGCAGACGCGCTACCACGTGCCTCTCGAGCTCATGTACGTCGTCGTGCCGCTCGCCATGGTCCTGGTGCTCTTCAACCACACCGACCGCGTCATGACGGAGGTGACCCGGCTCGACGGCGACGCCGACGTGCACATCCAGGCGATCGGCAAGCAGTGGAGCTGGGACTTCAACTACACCGACGACGGCGTCTACGACACCGGCGTGGCCCTGCTCGACCCGGGCAGCCAGACGGCCGAGGACGAGATCGACGGCGCCCCGGGCACCTCGACCGCGCTGCCGACCCTCTACCTCCCGGTGGGGGAGAAGATCGAGATCACGCTCGACTCGCGCGACGTCATCCACTCGTTCTGGATCCCCGCGTTCCTCTACAAGGAGGACATGATCCCGGGCCGCACCAACAAGTTCGAGTTCATCGCCGAGCGTGAGGGCACCTACGCCGGCAAGTGCGCCGAGCTCTGCGGCGAGTGGCACTCCGGGATGCTCTTCAACGTCAAGGTCGTCTCCCGCGACGCGTACGACGCCCGCATGGACGAGCTCCGCGAGCTCGGCCAGACCGGTGAGCTCGGCCTCGACCTGAACCGTCAGCAGCACGAGGCCGCAGCCTCCGACCACACCGAGGAGGCCGAGAACTGATGGCCGCGCCCGCAACCCAGCTCGCGGTGCCGGGGCTCGCCCCCCGCCGCCAGAACCTCGGCCGCACGGTGGTCAAGTGGATCACCTCGACCGACCACAAGACGATCGGCTACATGTACCTGATCACCTCGGTGATCTGGTTCTGCATCGGCGGCGTGCTCGCCCTGGTGATCCGTGCCGAGCTCTTCGAGCCCGGTATCCAGCTCGTGCAGAGCAAGGAGCAGTACAACCAGCTCTTCACGATGCACGGCACGATCATGCTGCTGCTGTTCGCGACGCCCCTGTTCGCCGGCTTCGCCAACGTGATCATGCCGCTGCAGATCGGCGCCCCCGACGTCGCCTTCCCGCGGCTGAACATGTTCGCGTTCTGGCTGTTCTTCTTCGGCGGCCTCATCGCCGGCGCCGGGTTCTTCACGCCGCAGGGCGCCGCCTCGTTCGGCTGGTTCGCCTACGCGCCGCTGTCCAACACGACCTTCAGTCCTGGGCTCGGTGGAGACCTGTGGGTCTTCGGACTCGCGCTCGGTGGCTTCGGCACGATCCTCGGTGCGGTCAACTTCATCACCACGATCATCACGATGCGTGCCCCTGGCATGACGATGTTCCGCATGCCGATCTTCACCTGGAACACGCTCATCACGTCCATCCTGGTGCTGATGGCCTTCCCGCCGCTGGCCGCCGCGCTCTTCGCGCTCGGCGCCGACCGCCGGCTCGGCGCGCAGGTGTTCAACCCGGACAACGGTGGCGCCATCCTCTGGCAGCACCTGTTCTGGTTCTTCGGCCACCCCGAGGTCTACATCATCGCGCTGCCGTTCTTCGGCATCGTCTCCGAGATCCTGCCGGTGTTCAGCCGCAAGCCGATCTTCGGCTACAAGGGCCTCATCTACGCGACCATCGCGATCGCCGCGCTCTCCGTGACCGTGTGGGCCCACCACATGTACGTCACCGGCGCGATCACGCTCCCGTTCTTCGCGTTCATGACGATGCTCATCGCGGTTCCGACCGGTGTGAAGTTCTTCAACTGGATCGGCACGATGTGGCGAGGAAAGCTGACGTTCGAGACACCGATGCTGTGGTCGATCGGCTTCCTCGTGACGTTCCTCTTCGGTGGCCTGACGGGCGTCATCCTGTCGAGCCCCGCGATGGACTTCCAGGTCTCCGACACCTACTTCGTGGTGGCCCACTTCCACTACGTGGTGTTCGGCACCGTCGTGTTCGCGATGTTCGCCGGGTTCTACTTCTGGTGGCCGAAGTTCACGGGTCGCATGCTCGACGAGCGCCTCGGCAAGCTGCACTTCTGGCTGCTGTTCATCGGCTTCCACACCACGTTCCTCATCCAGCACTGGCTGGGCGTCATCGGCATGCCGCGCCGCTACGCCGACTACATGCCCGAGGAGGGCTTCACTTGGATGAACCAGGTGTCGACCGTCGGCTCGTTCGTGCTCGGTGCGTCGCTCCTGCCGTTCTTCTGGAACGTGTACTCGACGTGGCGCCGCGCGCCGCTCGTGACCGTGGACGACCCGTGGGGCTACGGCCGCTCGCTCGAGTGGGCCACGTCCTGCCCGCCGCCGCGGCACAACTTCACCTCGCTGCCCCGCATCCGTAGCGAGTCCCCGGCATTCGACCTGCACCACCCCGAGGTCGCCGCCATGGAGCACCCAGAGCTCTACCCGCAGTACGTCGGCGCCGCGACCATCGAGGAGGCAGGCAAGTGAAGATCGAGACCAAGCTCTTCCTCTACCTGGCCCCGTTCTTCGTGGTCGTGGGGGTCGTGTACGGCTTCATGACCGAGTGGCAGGAGCCCGTGGGCTTCCTCGGGTTGCCGCTGCTCGGTGGCCTGATGGCGATGATCGGTGCGTACCTCGCGCTCACCGCCAAGCGGATCGACGCTCGCCCGGAGGACGACGAGCACGCCGAGATCGCTGACGGCGCCGGCGACCAGGGCGTGTTTGCCCCCTGGTCCTGGTGGCCGCTGATCATCGGTGCGGCCGCGGCCCTGACCTTCCTCGGTCTGGCCGTCGGATGGTGGGTGCTGTACCTCGGCTTCCTGGTCGGCGTCATCGGCCTGGTCGGTTGGGTGTTCGAGTTCAGCCGCGGCCAGCACGCGCACTGACATAACGCGAGACTCCGAGCCGCCGTCCGCCACGAGGGCGCCGGCTCGGGTACGGCAGCCACGTGCCGACATGAGGGGTCCGCTCCGGATGGAGCGGGCCCCTCATGTTTCTGGGAGCCAACTGGCAACGACCCGTGTTTGCGCTGGTCACGGCCCCGTAACGATCGGGGAAGCCCCTTGTCGTGGGGCGTGCGACCTGGTCGGATGTGCGGGCAGCCCGCGCCCCGCGCTCTCGACGTGCGCGTCCAGCGCGGCGACCTC